>JACQAG010000083.1 GCA_016195085.1 Pseudomonadota bacterium
CGGCGTGCACGAGGATGGTCTCGCCCGCCTTCACCCGATGAGTGCGTCGGATGAGATACTGCGCGGTCATGCCTTTCAGCATCATTGCGGCCGCCTGCTGGTCGGAGATGCCGGCGGGGATCTTCACCAGCCGGTCGGCGGCTACGATGTGGCGTTCGGCGTAGGCGCCCATCGCATAGGCGACGACCCGGTCGCCAATCTTGAGCTCCTTCACCTTCGGGCCGATCGCCTCGACGATTCCGGCCCCCTCCTGTCCAATCGCAGCCGGAAGCGGTAACGGATAGAGACCGGAGCGGTAATAAACGTCGATGAAGTTGAGGCCGACGGCGGTGTTTCGGACCAGCACCTGGCCAGGGCCGGACTCGCCGATCTCGATCTCCTCCCAGCGCATAACCCCGGGGCCGCCGGTCTCGTGGATGCGGATCGCATGGGTCTTCATGGCTACCTCGTGAGGTGGGACTTGAAGAGAAACTCGGTGCGGCATGGGCTTGAGTGGACACCTCTTCGAGCTAGCGTTCGTGCTGCTGGGCGTATCGGGACAAACATTAGACAGAAGATCCTGAGCATCGGCGTGGCTGACCTTGGGGCATTTGCCAGGCGACGAGCAACGGCGCAATAAGTCTGGCCGGTCGGGGAATCCGTCAGCATCATCAGTCGATCCGCTCCAGCTCTTTTTCGATCGGGCGCACGAAATTACCGCTCATCTGCGCCTGCCGCAGCTTGAGAACCGGTCGATCGGAGACCTGAGTGACCTGCGCCTCGAACTCCTGCTCGCGGATCTTAAGGCGCACGAGAAACGGCCCGCGCTGCTCGACCGCCCATTTGGCCTTGCTGGTCTGCGCAACCTTGCCTGCTTGGCAGCGCTCGATGGTGACGTCGTGATCGGCGAGAGCGAAGCGATAGCTTTCGCCATCGAGACAAGGCCCGGCTCCGGCAGCGGCTGTGCCCTTAGGCGCCCAGAGATGCTGGGTTCCGCCGGTCAGGGTCTGCTCGAGCTGCTTCGCCTTGTCGGCCTCCGCCGGCTGCGCCCAGGCCGGGCCCGCCAGGATGATGGCCACTCCCAGCAGGGCCGCGAGGCTGAGGCTCGATCGACACGCACGGCGCCTTGCTCGCCAATCCCGCATGGACGCACCTCGTTCCTGGATCGAAAGCATGACCGATGATCGTGCCGTCTTGAGATTCAAAGTGCAATGGCGAGGCTCGTTCCGACGATTCGGCCGGGTCTCGCGGACCCGGGCATCGGCTCCCGCGATTTGACAAGCTCGGCGCGTGCGGGGCAACCTTGAGGCCGCAAGGCCATAATCAAGCGGCGAACAAACATAGATCAAAGGATTCCAGGAGGCGCGACATCAAGGCCGTGCGATGCCACCCTCGGGTATCAACAGTGCAGGGGGCATCAGGAAGTCCGGCTTCACCGATAAGGAGGCTGTCATGGAGACCCGATCGAAGATGTCATGGTTGACGACTGGTTTTGCCACCTTCATTGCGGCCGTGGGATTGGTGTTTGCCTCGCTGCCGGCTGAAGCGCAGCAGCCCAGCATCATGTCAGAGATCGTCAAGCGCGGCGCGATCCGCATCGCCACGATCGCCGGCAATCCGCCCTATAGCGCGCTCGGCGCCAATGGCCAGCCGGAGGGTTACGACGTCGAAATTGGCAAGATGCTGGCCGCCAGCCTCAAGGTTAAACCGGAGTTCATCATCGTCGACGTTCCGGGCCGCATCGCGGCACTGCAGACTCGCCGCGCCGACGTCACCGTCGCCAATTTTACCAACACGGTCGAGCGTTCGACCACCATCGCCTTCACCAACCCCTATATGGTGGTCGGCAGCGTTTTCATGGTGCTCAAGGACTCGCCGATCCAGACCGTCGACCAGCTGAACGACCCAAAATACAAGGTTGCCTTCGCGCGCGGCGGCACCGCCGAGCAGATCTCCGCCGCTGCCACGCCGAATGCGTCCAAGCTGCGCTTCGATACGGTCGGTGACGCGTTCCTCGCCATGGGATCGAAGCAGGCGGACTCGCATCTGCAGGACAGCTTCCAGAACGTCGCCTATATGGAAAAAGAGCCCGGGAAGCACCGCACGCTGCCCGGTAATTTCTCCTATGAGGAGATCGCGATCGGCCTGCCCGCCGGCGATTTTGACTGGTGGCGGATCGTCGACACCTGGGTCAGGCAATTCAACGGCTCGGGCGAGAATAATCGGCTGTTCCGGCAGTTCTTCGGCTTCGATCTGCCGCCGTTCAAATAGCAGCGGCGTTCACCCGCGAGACGGCCGGGGCCTCCGATAGTCCTCGGCCGACGATGCTGGCCGGTGCCTCGCGATCGAAGGCACCGACGCTGGAGCGTTGCGGCTGAGAGGATTGGAAGCCGACGAGCATGTATCAATTCAGCCTCCGGGCAATCTCCACTTATTTCGAGCCTCTACCCTATGCCATCGCGATGACGCTGTGGCTCAGCCTGCAGACGATCGTGCTCAGTACCATCGTCGGCATCGTCGGCGCGCTCTGCCGGAGGAGCGACAGCCTGCTGCTGCGCTTCCTCGGCGGCGCCTATGTGGAGGTGCTGCGCAACATTCCGCTCCTGGTGGTGATCTATCTGGTGTTCTTCGGCCTGGCGCAGATCGGCATCCGGGTTGACAACTTCAACTCGGCTCTGATTGCACTCACGCTCAACGCCGGCGCCTATATGACCGAAATCTTCCGCGGCGGCCTGATCGCCATCCCGCGCGGCCAATATCTGGCGGCGCTGTCGCAGGGCATGACCAAGCTCCAACTCTATCGCTATGTGGTGCTGCCGCAGGTGGTGCGCGTCATCTACGCGCCGCTCGGAAATTTGTTCATCGGCATCATTATCGGCTCGTCGCTCTCGGCCGTTATCGGCGTCGAAGAGCTCGCCAACTGGATGTTCTACGTCGGCAACGAGTCGTTCCGCTACATGGAGTCGTTCCTGATCGCCGGGCTCGTCTATGTCGGCCTCGCCCAATCGGTCAATATCGGCCGCATCGTCACCGGCCGCGCCCTGATGCGCGCGCCAGGCGCGCGGTGAGCGGCCGCCCCGATGAACCCGCACGTCGCCCAATACTGGCTGGTGTTCCTCAAGGGCGCCGGCATCACCCTCTGGATCAGTTGGTTGGCGCTCATCTTGGGCGGGCTCATCGGCGCCGTCATCGGCCTCGCCCGCACCTCGCGCTGGCGCGTCCTGGAGGCGGCGGCGCTGGTCTATACCGAGGTGTTCCGCTCGATCCCGCCACTCATCCTGTTCTTCGGCTGCTTTTACGGCGTCTCCTACGCCATCAATCTCGATCTTTCGCCCTTCGGCGCGGCCACCATCGCCTTGACCGCGGTGGCCAGTGCCTTCATGTCGGAGGTGGTGCGGGCCGGGATCGAGAGCGTCGGGCGTGGCCAATGGGAGGCGGCACAATCCTCGGGCATGCGCTACTGGCAGATCCAGCGGTACGTGGTCTGGCCACAGGCGATCCGCGTGATGCTGCCGCCGTCGGTCGGCGTGTACATCTCGACCCTCAAGGATTCCTCGCTCGCCTCGGTCATCGGCTATCTCGAGCTCACCAAGTCCGGCATGCTCATTCGCGAGACGACCGGAGTCAGCTTCGATGTGTTCCTGATCGTGGCGACGCTGTATTTCGTCATCAACTACTCGATCTCCCTCGGCGGCGCGGCGCTGGAAAGGAGATTCTGGTTTGTCCATTGAAACCCGAGGAAAGCCGGGCGCGCCGGTTCTCAAGATCGAGGGACTGGTCAAGCGCTTCGGCCAGCGCACGATCATCGGCGGCGTCGACCTCGAGGTCGACGCCGGACAGGTCGTGGTGATCATAGGGCCCAGCGGCACCGGCAAGTCGACCTTGCTGCGCTGCGTAAACGGGCTCGAGGACATCCATGGCGGTACGATCCTGTTCGAGGGCGAGCCGGTGCGTGCCCGCTCTAAGGAGATCGTCAAGGTCCGCCGGCGGATCGGCATGATCTTCCAGAGCTTCAATCTCTATCCGCACCTGACCGCGCTCGAGAACGTGATGCTGGCGCCGGTGAAGGTGCTGGGCGAGAAGAAGGCGGAGGTGGAAGCGAGGGCGCGGGAGCTGTTTCGCAAGGTCCGGCTCGAGCACCGGGCGCTCGCCTACCCGGCGCAGCTGTCGGGCGGCGAGCAGCAACGGGTGGCGATCGCCCGGGCCTTGGCGATGAACCCGCATCTCCTCATGTTCGACGAGCCGACCTCGGCCTTGGACCCGGAGACCGTGGGTGACGTGCTCCTGGTCATGGAGGAGATCGCGCAGGAAGGCCGCACCATGCTGGTGGTGACCCATGAGATCGGCTTCGCCCGCCATGTGGGATCCCGCATGATTTTCATGGATGGCGGCAAGATCGTCGAGGACCGCACGCCCGGGGACATGCTGGCCACACCGCGGAACGAGCGCACCAAGCAATTCCTTGGCTCGATCCTGCATCAGTAGATGAGAACGTGCCAGACCTCCATGTAGCGTAGCGATTGTGTAGCACTCCCACTGACGTTAGCGCGCGGTCTCTGGGCTGGCGGGGTATGGCATCAGCCTGTAATTGCCGCGAGCCTCACAGAGGAACCCAAGTTCTATGCGCTGCCGCAGCCAAAGCTACCTGACTAACCCGGTGAGAGGCCGCCCATCACGATATACAAGGCTCCTGAGCAGGCGACCTGAGCCATTGCTCGATCCACTAGGACTGCTTCGGGTCAATCACGTCGATTCACCGACATCACGGATATGTCCGCCTGACTCCCAAAAGCGGACGAAAGAACACGCCGCCTTCGCTTCATCTTGATGCGTGTCGATCAGCCGAATAGTGTCCGCAACTGCGCCAGATTTCAAATTGAGACACGACCCAAGGAGCCCATGCTGAGCATGGGCGCGAGCGAACTCCAGACGAAAGGCCGCTCGGACTACGCCGCCTCCACCAGAACACCGTCCCTGAGCGCCACGATCCGGTCCAGCTTCCCCGCCAGCTCCAGATTGTGAGTGGCGATGAGGGCGGCCAAACCGGTCGCGCGCACGATCCGTCTCAGCTGCTCGAACACGTCGGCGGCGGTGCCGGGGTCGAGATTGCCGGTGGGCTCGTCGGCGAGCAAGAGCCGCGGCACATTGGCGACGGCGCGAACGATGGCGACCCGCTGCTGCTCGCCGCCGGAGAGCCGGGCCGGGCGATGGCTCGCCCGCTCGGAGAGCCCCACCATTGCTAGGAGCTGCTCCGCGCGCGCCTTTGCTTCGCTGCGACGGAGACCGGCGATGAGCTGCGGCATCATCACGTTCTCTAGCGCGGAGAATTCCGGCAGCAGGTGATGGAACTGGTAGACGAAGCCGATCGTCTCGCGCCGAAGCCGCGTGCGCTCGTCGTCGCCCATTGCCTGGGCCTCCTTGCCGGCGACGCGGATGCTGCCGGCATCGGGACGCTCCAGAAGCCCGGCGATATGAAGCAGGGTCGACTTGCCGGCACCGCTCGGGCCGACGAGGCCCACCATCTGGCCGGGACCCAGCGCCAGATCGATGCCGCGCAGCACCTCCAGCGCGCGCCCTCCTTGGCGAAAGCTCCTGGCGATCCCCGCCAGCACCAAGACCGGATCACTCATAGCGAAGCGCCTCGACCGGATCCATCCGGGCCGCGCGCCAGGAAGGATAGAGGGTCGCCAGAAAGGACAGAATTAGCCCCATCGCCACCACCTGGGAGACCTCGCTCCAATCGAGGATCGCCGGCAGATGCGACAGGTTGTAGATCACCGGCGAGAACAGCTCGGCACCGGTCAGGCCTTGCAGCAGCTGCCGGATGCTCTCGATGTTGCGCGCAAAGGCGATGCCGAGAAGGAGCCCGGCAAAGGTGCCGATGGTCCCGACCGCCGCACCGCTCATGATGAAGACCCTCTGCACGCTGCCGCTGGTCGCCCCCATGGTGCGAAGGATGGCAATGTCGTGGCCCTTGTCCTTCACCAGCATGATCATGCTGGAGATGATGTTGAAGGCGGCGACCAGGACGATGAGCGTCAAGATGAGGAACATGACGTTGCGCTGCACCTGGACGGCGTTGAAGAGACCGGAATACGCCTGCTGCCAATCGTAGAGCCGCTTGTCGCCGCCTGCCGCCGAGGCGAGCAGCGGTCGCATCGCCGGTACCAGATCGGCGTTCTCCAAGGTGACCTCGATCCCGGTCGCCGCGTCGGGCACGCGGAAGAAAATCTGTGCCGCACCGAGGGGCATGAATACGAAGATCGAGTCATACTCGTACATGCCGACGTCGAAGATGGCGGCAACCGTATAGGAGCGGGTCCTGGGCATGCTGCCGATCGCCGTCGTCTGAAACTGCGGCGACACCAGAGCGATCTCATCGCCGACGGCGACATGCAGCTTTTCTGCGAGCCGCGCTCCGATGCTGACGCCGTCCTCGTCCAGGCTCTCGAGCTTGCCCGAGCGAATGCTGGTGCCGAGGAAGTCGCTGCGCGCCAGATCCCCCACCCGCATGCCGCGCACGAGCGCGCCCGCGGCGATGCCGTTGGCCGTCGCCATCGCCTGGCCTTCGACCATGGGAATGGCGCGCACCACGCCCCTGAGCTCGCCGAGGCGCTTGGAGACCTGATCGAAGTCGCCAATGGGTGCCGCTGCGCCGTAGATCGTCACATGGCCGTTCAAGCCGAGGATCCGGCCGAGAAGCTCCTGGCGGAAGCCGTTCATGACGCTGGTGACGACGATCAAGGTCGCTACCCCCAAGGCGATGCCGAGCAGAGAGAACCCGGCGATGACCGAGATGAACCCCTCCTGGCGCCGCGCCCGGAGATAACGGAGCGCCAGCATCCGCTCGAAGGTGCCGAAGGCAGACATGGGAGCTCAGCGATCCTTCCTAGTACCGGATCGCATTGAAACGCGAGGCGTGCCGACACGCGTTTCAATGCGATCCGGTACTATTTCCATGTCGATCTGTACCGACTTTCTATGAAAGTCGGTACTAGGCCGGAATGCCGGCGCGCGTCGGACACGCTCACTCATAGCGCAGCGCCTCGATGGGATCGAGCCGGGCCGCGCGCCAGGAGGGATAGACGGTGGCGAGGAAGGAGAGCGCCAGGCCCATCGCCACCACGGAGGCGACCTCGCCCCAGTCGAGGATCGAAGGCAGGTGGGTCAGGAAATAGATCTCCCCCGACAACAGCTCGCCGCCGGCAAGGGCCTGCAGCAGATGACCGAGGCTCTCGATGTTGCGCGCAAAAGCGACGCCGATGAGGAATCCGGCGGTGGTGCCGATGACCCCGACCGAGGCACCGCTCATGAGGAAGACCCTGAGCACGGCACCGCTGGTCGCCCCCATGGTGCGGAGGATGGCGATGTCGTGGCCCTTGTCCTTCACCAGCATGATCATGCTGGAAACGATGTTGAAGGTGGCGACCAGGATGATGAGCGTCAGGATGAAAAACATCACGTCGCGCTCGATCTGGAGGGCATTGAAGCGGCTGGCATTGGTCTGCTGCCAGTCGGCAATGCGGCTGCCGGGCCCGGCGGCCGAGGCGATGAGCGGGCGAAGCCGGGAAACCAGATCGGGGTTCTCCAGCATGACCTCGATCGCGGTTGCGGCGCCGGCCAGGCGGAAGTAGCCCTGCGCCGCCTCCAGCGGCATGAAGATGGTGCCGGAATCGTACTCGTACATGCCGGCATAGAAGGTCGCGGCGACGGTGAAGCCCCGCGTCCGGGGCAGGCCGCTCGGCTGGCTTCCTTGGAATTGCGGCAACACCAGCGTCACCTTGTCGCCGAGGCCAAGCCTGAGCGACTGCGCGAGCCTGACGCCGATGGCGACCCCGTCGTCGCCCATGGACTCGAGCGCGCCGGCGCGGATGGCGATGCCCGAGAGGCTGCCGCGCGCCAAATCCTCCACCCGGATGCCGCGCACCCGGGCACCCGATGCGATGCCGTTGGCGGTCACCATCGCCTCCCCTTCGATGATGGGGGTGGCGCTCACCACGCCCTGGAGCCCGCGCAGGCGTTCGGCCACCTGGTCGAAGTCGGTGATCGGCCCGGCCGCCCCCGCGACGCTCACATGCCCGCTCAATCCCAGAATGCGGCCGAGCAGCTCTTGGCGAAAGCCGTTCATGACGCTCATGACGATGATCAAGGTCGCCACCCCCAAAGCGATGCCGATGAGCGAGAAGCCGGCGATGACCGAAATGAAGCCCTCCTGGCGACGGGCGCGGAGGTATCGGAACGCCAGCATCCGCTCGAAGGTGCCGAAGGCGGCCATGGCTAGGTATGGTCTCGACCGCTGACGAGGCCCCCACCCCAACCCTCCCCCACACTACGTGCGGGGGAGGGGGCAGGAAGCGCGGTCTGCGCTCCCTCCCCCGCCGAAGGTGGGGGAGGGTTGGGGTGGGGGCCCATCGCCGGCGCTTGCAAGTGACGCGCCCTAGCCCACCAGCCGGTTCAGCGCCGCGTCCGGGGATAGCTCGGTCTTGGCCCCGGTGCGGCGCTCCTTCAGCTCCACGGTGCCCGACGCCACACCCCGGGGGCCGACCAAGAGCTGCCACGGCAGGCCGATCAGATCGAGCTCGGCCAGCTTCGGGCCGGCCCGCTCGTCGCGGTCGTCGTAGAGCGCGCTCACTCCGGCCGCTTGCAGCTTCTCATAGAGATCGCTCGCAACACCGTCGACGGCGGCATCGCCGACCTTGAGATTGACCAGGCCCACCCGGAAGGGTGCCACCGCATCGGGCCAGATGATGCCGGCATCGTCATGGCTCGCCTCGACGATGGCACCCACCAGGCGCGACACGCCGATGCCGTAGGAGCCCATATGCACGGCCACGCTCTCGCCCTTGGGTCCGCTTACGCTGGCCCCGAGCGGCTCGGAGTATTTGGTGCCGAAATAGAAGATGTGGCCGACCTCGATGCCGCGCGCCTCGACGCGCTTGTCCGCCGGAATCGCCGCAAACGTCTTCTGATCGTGCTTCTCGTCGGTCGCGGCATAGAGGTTGGTCCAGCCATCGACGATCGGCTGCAAGTCGGAGCCATAGTCGATCGTCCGGCCGAGCACGTCGAACTCGACGAGGTCGCGGTGGCAATAGACCTGGCTCTCGCCGGTCTCCGCCAGGATGATGAACTCGTGGCTCATGTCGCCGCCGATCGGGCCGCTATCGGCCGCCATCGGAATGGCTTTGAGGCCCATGCGCTGGAAGGTCTTGAGATAGGCCACGAACATCTTGTTGTAGGAGCGCTTGGCGCCCTCGAAGTCGAGATCGAAGGAATAGGCATCCTTCATCAGGAACTCGCGGCCGCGCATCACGCCGAAGCGCGGCCTCACCTCGTCGCGGAACTTCCATTGAATGTGATAGAGGTTTCTCGGCAGGTCGCGATAGCTCTTGGCTGACGTCCGAAATATGTCGGTGATCAGCTCCTCGTTGGTGGGACCATAGAGCATGTCGCGGTCGTGACGATCGCGGATGCGCAGCATCTCCTTGCCGTAATCGTCATAGCGCCCGCTCTCCCGCCAGAGATCGGCCGACTGGATCGTCGGCATCAACAGCTCTTGGGCGCCCGCGGCGTCCTGCTCCTCGCGCACGATCTGCTCGATGCGCTTCAAGACCTTGAAGCCGAGGGGCAGCCAGGAATAGATGCCGGCGCTCGCCTGGCGGACCAAGCCGGCGCGCAGCATCAGGCGATGCGAGACGATCTGCGCCTCGGCCGGCGTTTCTTTGAGCGTGGGCAGGAAATAGGCCGATCGACGCATGGAATCCTCTGGACTTGGGGCGTGAGCGGCGCCGAGCGCCGGACTTTAGGTAATGCGCGGCCGGCTGTCCATCGAGGCCATGCCGCTCAGATCCAGCCCCGGCGGCGAAAGACCGTGAGCATGCCGATCGCGAGGCACAGCATGACCCCCAACACCGTGGGATAGCCATAGGGCGAGTCGAGCTCGGGCATGTTCCAGTGGCTCGCCTCGCGATTGAAGTTCATGCCGTAGAGCCCGGTGATGAAGGTGAGCGGGATGAACAACGTCGAAATGATCGTCAGCACCTTCATGGTCTCGTTCAGGCGAAACGATTGGCTGCTGAGATATATATCCAGCATGCTCGCCAGCATCTCCCGGTAGGTCTCCAAGAGATCGATGATCTGCACGGCGTGATCCTGACAATCCCTGAGGAAGGGCAGCGTCGAATCCTCGATGAGCGGCGTGTCCTCGCGCATGAGATGGCCGATCGCATCGCGTTCGGGCCAGAGCGCGCGCCGCAGCACCAGGAGGTCGCGCTTGGCCTTGTGCAGTTTGCGCATCGTCTTCGGCGTGGGCGTTTCGAGCATCTCCTGCTCCAGCGCCTGGATGCGAGCACCGAGCTGTTCCAGCATTGGAAACTTGTAGTCGATGAGCACGTCGATCAGCGCGTAGTAGAGATAATCGACGCCGCGCTGCCGGAGGCGCGCCGGCGTACGCAGCCGCCGCCGGATCGGCTCGAACAGCGCCTCGTCGCAAGGATCGAAGCTGACCACCGTGCGCTCGAGGAGAAAGAGGCTCGCTTGGCGCACCCGCACGCGGCCATCGTCGATGATCGGATGGGTGAACACGGCGAAGACCTGGTTGTCGTAGATGTCGACCTTCGGCCGCTGCGATTCGTTGAGCACGTCCTCGAGCGCCAGCGCATGCAGGCCGAGCGCATTGCCGATCTGGCGCACCGTCTCGGCATCCGGCGAGCCGGCGACGTGGATCCAGGTGTTGCGCGCGTCGTCGCGGGATTGCACGCAGGTCTCGATCGAGGTGGTGGTGAACTCCTCGACGCCGGCGGGCCCGTAGAGGGTCACCATGATTCGTGCGTTGCCCACGACCCCAGGCTCCGAGACGAGCGTGCCTGGAGCGCTGCCGGGCGGCGCATAGCGCGGCATGAATTCATCCATGAGGACACCTCCGGTAAGACGTAAGTCCGACCGGAGACTAACAGAGCCCCGATGACGCGGTTATGGCCGTGCGGCCAGGGCTAGGAGCCCGTCTATTTCTCAGACAGGCTCCTAGGCGGCGGTGACCCTGGGAGCGCGCGCGCCGTAGTCGAGCAGGCTCGACCAGAAACGCTCGAGCTCGCGGTAGTGCCCGCTCGAGCTCTTGAGCTGATCGGGCGTCAAGATGCCCTTGGCCAGGGTGGTCGCGTGCTGGTCGAACATGGTCGCGACCCGCTTGCACAGCTCCAACCCTTTGGTCGACAGCCGGATGCGGATGGAGCGGCGATCATGGGCAGAGCGTTCCTGCTCCAGATAGCCGTTTTCCACCATTTTGCGCACGTTGTAGGAGACGTTGGAGCCGAGGTAGTAGCCGCGATTGGTCAATTCGCCAACCGTCAGCTCATCCTCGCTGATGTTGAAAAGAATTAACGCCTGGACATTGTTGATGTCTTCAATGCCCAGCCGATCGAGCTCGGTCTTTACCACCTCCAGGAACTGTCGGTGGAGCCGTTCAATCAGTTTGATAGCTTCGAGATAGGCAATTCGCACGGCGACCTCGCAAGCAGCCAGGGCCTCTCAAGCCCCACTCCGTCTGCATGACAACTCCATAATAGTCAATGATTTCCGTCTTGACCATCCCGGTTCTTAGGCGCCGTCCAGCATGGTCATGATCGCTGAAAAATCGAGCGGGCCCTGGCCTCTGTTGCAAAAGAGCGTGTAGAGCTGGGCCGCTTCGGCGCCGAGCGGGGTCGCCGCCCCGGTCGCCTGGGCCGCTTCCTGGGCCAAGCGTAAATCCTTCAGCATCATCTGGGCGGCAAAGCCGGCCTTATAGGCGCGGTTGGCAGGGGATGCGGGCACCGGCCCCGGGACCGGGCAGTAGGTGGTCATCGACCAGCATTGGCCGGAGGATTTCGAGCTGATGTCGAAGAGCGTCTGGGCATCGAGGCCGAGCCGTTTGGCGAGCCCGAAGCCCTCCGCGACGGCAATCATCGATATCCCGAGAATCATGTTGTTACAGATCTTTGCCGCCTGTCCGTTGCCGGGGCCGCCGGCGTGGACGATGGTCTTGCCCATGGCCTCCAAGAGCGGTTTGGCGCGCGCAAAGGCCTCGGCCTCGCCACCCACCATGAAGGTAAGGGTGCCGGCCTCGGCACCGCCGACGCCGCCGGAAACCGGCGCATCCAGCATGGCGAGGCCCTTGGCCCGGGCCGCCGCCGCCACGCTGCGGGCGCTGTCGACATCGATGGTGGAAGAATCGATGAGAAGCGCGCCCGCACGGACCTTGGCAAGGATGCCGTCGGCGGCGCAGTAGACCTGCCTCACCTGAGGGCCCGCCGGCAGCATGGTTATGATGATCTCGGCCGATTCGGCGGCTGCGGCAATGCTGGCGGCGGGCTTGGCGCCGGCGGCGGCGAGCGCCTCCACCGTGGCCGTCTGCAGATCGAAGACGCTGAGCCGGTGGCCGGCCTTCAACAAATTGCGCGCCATCGGCGTGCCCATATTGCCGAGGCCGATGAAGCCGATCTCAGCCATGCGCTCCTCCCGTTCCTAGCCGAATTAGCCGCCTTGGCGTCCGTTTGCCTTGATCCACCGGCCGATGTCTTCGATGACCCGCTGCTCGATCCCGAGAAACCCGTGCCGGGAGAACGGCTCGCAGGGATCGCCGCGAGGCGGCGCTCCGCCCTCGAAGAGGAGCGTGTCCACCTTCGGCGCGTTGACGAGAGCCGCGGCAAGCTTGGGCACCATGCGGGCTGGCGTGGCGATGCACCCGTCCTCGCGGTGATGGACGATCAGCACCGGAAGGCGAATCGAGTCGAGGTCCTGCAGGAAGACATCGTCGCGGCCTCGGCCGGTATCGAGCATCGTCGAGGTGAGCACGATGCCGTCAGGCCCCCCCGTCTGCAACCGGGATGCGACATTGACGACGCTCAAGGTGCCGCGGCTGGTGCCGACGAGCCAGAGCGGCCGGTCGGTGCGGCCGCGAACGAGCCGAATCACCGCCGCGATATCGTTTGCATGAGCCGCCGCGAAGCGAAAGGCACCGAGCCCCTGCCAATTGTGCCAATCGGAGGGCGCGTCGACAACGGCGGTCAAGAATCCCTGCTCAAGCCACGATTGTCGCGTGCGGACGAGGAAGTTCCCCTGGCCCTGGCTGATTGTTCCCTCCTCGCCGATGGCGACGACGCCGCCGCCGCCGGAGAACAGGATGACCGCTCCGGCAGGCGTCTCCGGTGCATCGATAAGAACCCGGAGCGTGACCCCCGGGCGCGGCTCGAGGTCGACGATCGAGCGGCCGGCTTCGGCGATGGCCGGGTCCTGGGCGATGAGGAGGCCCAGCATTGCCGCAACGAGAACCCTAGCCATCAGCATCGAGCGCTCCCGCGTCAATCGAACCGTAGATCGGCTGCGCCGAGGGGCGCGAAATACGCCTCGATGTCGGCCGCCCGGACCTCCTCGAGGTGCTGCGGCCGCCACACCGGCTTTAGATCCTTGTCGACCAGCAAGGCGCGTATGCCCTCGAAGAAATCATGCCCCGCCATGCAGCGTTGGACCATGCGGAATTCCATGATGAGCGCCGCCTCGATCGACAGCGTCTTGCCGCGGCGGAGCTGCTCGAGGGTGAGCTTGAGGCTGGTCGGAGACTTGCCGGCGAGTGTCGCCAGCGTCGCATTCGCCCATTCCGTCTTGAGTCCGGCCAGCTCCGCGAGAATGGCCTCGACCGAGTCCCCGGCAAAGGCGCGGTCGATGGCGCTCTCGTGCTGGCGGAGGGCGGCCTCGCCGGGGCTGCCGGCGAAGCGCCGAACGGTGGTGCTGGCGGTCTCGCTTGGATCCCGGCTCCAATCGGCTTCCCCGAGCGCCCGCTTGAGCTCGGCCAAGCGCCCGCTTTCGACAAAGTCCGTGGCGATGCCCGCATAGAGCACATCGGCCCCCCGCAGCCTGGCACCGGTCAGCGCCAGATAGAGCCCGAGCCGACCCGGGCAGCGGTTGAGGAACCAGGTGGCACCGATATCGGGAAAGAGCCCGATTCCGGTCTCCGGCATCGCCGAGAGGGTGCGCTCGGTGGCGACGCGGATGCCGCCATGCACGGAGAGACCCATGCCGCCGCCCATGGTGATGCCGTCGATGAGCGCGATGTAGGGCTTCGGAAAGCGGTGGATGGCGCGGTTCAGCCGATACTCATCGACGAAAAAAGCGCGATGGAGGTCGCTCGGCGCCGCTTTGACCGAGTCATAGACGGCGCGCACATCGCCGCCGGCGCAGAATGCGCGCTCGCCCTCGCCCTGGATCACCACCGCGTGCACCGCCGGGTCGCTCGCCCATCGGGAGAGCCGCGAAGCAATGGCCTGGATCATCTCGAGCGTGAGCGCGTTCAGAGCCTTCGGCCGGTTGAGCGTGACGAAGGCAATGCCGCGCTCGACCTGGAAGCCGATGTCCGCGGTCTGGGGATGGGCCTCGTTCATAAGTCGAGCAGGCGGCGCGCAATGATGACGCGCATGATTTCGTTGGTTCCTTCCAGGATCTGGTGCACGCGCACGTCGCGCAGATAGCGCTCGATCGGATAATCCTTGATGTAGCCGTAGCCGCCATGCAGCTGGAGCGCAGCGTTGCACACCTCGAAGCCGGCGTCGGTCGCAAATCGCTTGGCCATGGCGCAATAGAGCGTGGCTTCGGGGTCGCCGGCATCGAGCCTGGAGGCGGCGCGATGCACCATGAGGCGGGCGGCTTCCAGCTCGGTTGCCATGTCGGCGAGCTTGAACTGGAGCGCCTGGAATTCCGCGAGCTTCCGGCCGAATTGGCGGCGCTGGCCGAGATGCTCGCGCGCGGCGGCAAGGCAGGCGCGCGCCCCGCCGATGGAACAGGCGGCGATGTTGAGGCGGCCGCCATCGAGCCCCATCATCGCGATCTTGAAGCCGTCGCCCTCCGCGCCCAGGCGGTTGGCGACCGGCACGCGGCAATCTTCGAAGATGACGGCGGCGGTCGGCTGGCTGTTCCAGCCGAGCTTCTTCTCCTTCTTGCCGAAGCTGAGGCCAGGCAAGCCGTTCTCGACGACGAGGCAGGAGATACCCTTCGGGCCCTCGCCCCCGGTCCGCACCATGGCGACGTACACATCCGAGCTGCCGCCGCCGGATATGAACGCCTTGGAGCCATTCAGCACATAGTGCTCGCCCTCGCGCCTGGCGGTGGTCTTGAGCGCGGCCGCATCCGAGCCGGCACCGGGCTCGGTCAAGCAGTAGCTGGCGAAGAGCTGCATGGACGCCAGGCCGGGCGACCAGCGCCGACGCTGCCCGTCGTCGCCGAACCGGTCGATCATCCAGCTTGCCATGTTGTGGATCGACAGATAGGCGGCCGTCGACACGCAGCCCGCCGCCAGCTCCTCGAAGATGAGTGCCGCATCGAGCCTGGACAGGGCCGAGCCGCCCACATCGTCTCTGACATAGATGGCGGCGAAGCCGAGGGACGCCGCCTGGCGGAGCGCTTCCACCGGGAATATCTCTTCTTCGTCCCACCGCTTGGCGTCGGGCGCGAAGCTCGCTGCGGCGAAGCTTCGCGCCGCATCCTGGAAGGCCAGCTGTTCGACGGTGAGCTCGAAATCCATGAACGCACTCTAGTGTCCCGCCCCTGAAATTCGTCAGCGAATTTCAGGGATAAGCGGGCCACTAATCAATTGAGTCTAGTGAGATTCAGATTCCGAAGTTCACGGACGAACTTCAGAATCATCACACTAGCGGCGGAAACCGCGAAATCATCCGGGAGGCTCAAGGGCGTGTCAACGCAAGGCCGCAGCCGCCGACACGCCGTTGTCTTCATTTGGCATGCTGCCTATGATCCCGGCCATGACTGCCATTCCCCGCCGGCCGGTCCAGCGCGTGGGCACCTCGCAGCCGCCTCCAGGCCAGGCGAGCGCCCCCTCCTATCCGACCACACGGCTCCGCCGCCCGCGCATGGCGGAGTGGTCGCGCCGCCTGGTGGCCGAGCATCGCCTTGCGGTCGAGGACCTGATCTGGCCGGTCTTCGTCGAGGAAGGGGTCGGGCGCGAGACCGAAGTCGCCTCGATGCCCGGGGTCAGGCGCTATGCGATCGATCGCCTGGTGCAAGCCGTCGGCCGCGCGGCCGGGCTCGGCGTGCCGGCTATCGCCCTCTTCCCGCATACGGAATCCGCCCTCAAGGATCCCGACGGCAGCTACGCCACCCGGCCCGACAATCTCATGTGCCGGGCGGTGGCCGCGGTCAAGAAGGCACATC
Source organism: Pseudomonadota bacterium (assembly GCA_016195085.1). Taxonomy (NCBI): domain Bacteria; kingdom Pseudomonadati; phylum Pseudomonadota; species Pseudomonadota bacterium. The sequence goes on from JACQAG010000083.1 coordinate 16,171, forward strand.
CCGAGATCGGCGTCATCTGCGACGTGGCGCTGGATCCCTATACCACCCACGGCCATGACGGGCTGCTGCGCGACGGCAAGATCGTCAACGACCCGACGGTCGAGGTCTTGTGCCGGCAGGCCTTGGTGCTGGCGGAGGCGGGATGCGACGTGATCGCGCCGTCGGACATGATGGATGGCAGGGTCGGCGCCATCCGCCGGGCCCTGGACGGCGCCAATTTCGGCGATGTGATGATCCTCGCTTACGCTGCCAAATACGCCTCGGGCTTCTACGGGCCGTTCCGCGAGGCGGTGGGCTCCTTCGGCAATCTCGGCGGCGCCAGCAAATCGACCTACCAGATGGATCCCGCCAATTCCGAGGAGGCGCTCCGCGAAGTGGCATTCGATCTGGCCGAGGGTGCGGATATGGTCATGGTCAAGCCCGGCATGCCGTATCTCGACATCGTGCGCCGGGTGAAGGACGCCTTCGGCGTGCCGACCTTCGCCTACCAGGTCTCCGGCGAGTACGCGATGATCAAGGCGGCGGCGGGCAATGGCTGGCTCGACGGCGACCGGGTGATGCTGGAGGCCCTCATCGGCTTCAAGCGCGCCGGGGCGGATGGCGTCTTGACCTATGCCGCGGTCGAAATCGCCGAGCGTCTGCGGAAGGGTTAGGCCTTAGGCGGCGTTGGGCGCGTTCGCGGCGATGCCGCGCGCCTCCTGCTCCTCGAAAAACCGGACGACGCAGCGGTCGTGCCAGGATGCCTCATCGCCGACCCCGTGAAAGCCCACATGGCCGCCGCCGGCGCTAAGCAGCGGCGTCAGCCTCGGATTGGCGCTCCAATCGACGCGGGCATAGGCATCGCCTGGAATCCAAGGATCGTTCCCAGCGTGAATGATCAAGGTCGGGACCGTGATCTGGGCGAGGTACGATTGCGCCGAGGAGCGCGCGTAATAGTCCTCGGCATCGCGAAAGCCGTTGCGCGGGGCAACCACCAAGTTGTCGAACTCGTAGAGCGTGCGCGCGCTCGCGATGGTGCGCCGCTCCGCCTCCGTCGGCTCCGCCGCCGGCGCCAGGCTCTCCTCCTTCATCGCGGTCAAGAGCCAGCGCTGATAGACCCGATTGCGCGGACGCCGCAGCTCCACCGAGCAGGCCTGGAGATCGATGGGTGCTGAGACCGAAGCCGCGGCGCGGATGGGAAAGGCCTTGCCGGCCTCGGCCAAGAATTTGAGCAGCATGTTGCCGCCCAAGGAATAGCCGACCAGCACGACGCCGTTGCGGCAGAGCTCCGCCTCGATCTGGCTCAACACCATGAAGAGATCTTCCGAACGGCCCGCATGGTAGTGCCAGCGGCAGAGCGGCCGGCTCGGTCCGGCACCCCTGAGATTGAGTCTCAGCACCGGAAAGCCGTGCTCGAGAAGATGCCCGGCCGAGCGCCTGATGTAGACGCTGTCCTCCCAGCCGGTGAGCCCATGCACCAGCACCGCCAGCGGGCGGCTCGTCTTCTCCAGCGGCCGGTTCAGCATCGCCGCCAGACGATCGCCGGTGCCGTCGGCCAGGTCGACCACCAGGCGCCGGCCGGGATAGCGGCCGACATCGGGCGCCCGGCGCGTCATCCAATTATGCAATGTCTGGAGATCGCCGCCGAACCACGGGAAGCGTTCGCGGAATTGGGGAAAGGCCGTGCTCATGACTCCGGTTTCTGCTCCCGATCCTCCTCGGGTACGAGCCAATCGCGGATGAGGGCGATCTGGTCGGCGCTCATCAGCGCCGGCGCATGGCCGACGCCCGGAATCTCCACGACCGTGGCCCTGGGCCCGCGCCGGGCCATGTCACGGGCGGTCTCGGGCAACAACACGCGACTCCGCTCCCCCCGCAGCACCAGGACGGGACAGGCGATCTCATCCCAGACCGTCCAGAGGTCGATGTCCTTGATCGGCGATTGTCGGAGCTGGTTGCGGATCTCCGGGTCATAGTGCAAGGCGTAGCCGCCCCCCGGCAGGCGCAGCACGCTATGCGTCGTCATTTCGCTCCATAGCGCATCGCTGAGATCGCCGAACTCCGCATGCACCCGCTTCAGATACTCCATGACCTCGGTCAGGGTGCGGAAGTGCGGATCCTCGCCGACATGCTCGGCGATCTCCTGAGAGACGGCTTTCGGCAGAAACGGTCCGATGTCGTTGAGGACCAGCCGGCGGATCATCTCCGGCCGCTCGGCGGCGATCCGCATGCCGATGAGTCCGCCCATCGAGGTGCCGACCCAATCGACCTGCTCCTTGCCCAGATGCTCGATGAGCTCGATCATGTGGGCGATGTAGGTCTCGAGGTTGTAGCCGGATTTGTCGTTGAGCCAGCCGGAGCGGCCACGCCCGACGACATCGGGGCAGATGATGCGGTAGTCGCGCGCGAGCCCCTTGGCGAGCGCGTCGAAGTCCCGCCCCTGCCGGGTCAACCCGTGGACGCAGAACAGCATCGTCGGGTGGAAGCGGGGCCCCCAGTCGAAATAATTGAGCCGCACCGTCTCGCCGGGACCGTGTGTGGCATGGCCACCGTCGCGCATGGTGCCAAGGCTAGTGGCGTCCCGCCGGGCACACAAGCATCTGAACGGGCCGGGAGGGGGCGAAATGCCCGGTTTTCGCCCCATTGCGCTCCACCCGCCTCTCGGGATAGGTAGCCCCCATCCAATTCGCCCAAGACGACGGGAGTCGCCATGCGCCCGACGACCCTCGAGGGTCCGCTCACCGGCATCACGGTCGTGGATCTCTCGCGCATTCTCGCCGGACCCTATTGCACGCTGATGCTGGCCGAGATGGGAGCCCGCGTGATCAAGATCGAGCCGCCCGATCGCGGCGACGACGCGCGGCACTACGGCCCGTTCGTCAACGGCGTCTCCACGTATTTCGCCAGCGTCAACCGCGGCAAGGAGTCGATCGCCCTCGACCTCAAGCAAAAGGCCGACCGCAAGATCCTCGAGGCGCTCTTGGCCACGGCCGACGTGGTGGTGGAGAATTTCCGGCCCGGCACCATGGAAAAGCTGGGCTACGGCTGGGATGAGCTGCACCGGCGCCATCCCAAGCTCATCTATGCGGCAGCCTCCGGTTTCGGCCACACCGGCCCGGAATCGACACGGCCGGCCTATGACATGGTGGTGCAGGGCATGGGCGGCATCATGAGCGTGACCGGCCATCCCGGCGGGCCGCCGACCCGCATCGGCATGTCGATCGGCGATATCGGCGCCGGCCTCTACACCACCATCGGCGTCACTTCCGCGCTCTATCAGCGTAGCCGCACCGGTCAGGGCATCAAGATCGACGTCAGCATGTTCGATTGCCAATTGGCGCTCCTCGAGAATGCGATCATGCGCTACTTCGTCACCGGCAAGCCGCCGGGCCCCTTGGGCGCCCGCCATCCGACGATCACGCCCTTCGAAGTGTTCAAGACCGCCGATGAGCCGATCATCATCGCCGCCGGCAACGACGCGCTCTTCGTCAAGCTCGCCGTCGCCATCGGCCGGCCCGAGCTCGCCCAGGACAAGCGCTACCTCACCAACGACGATCGCAACCGGAACGTGGATGTGCTGCAGGCGGAGCTGGAAGCGGTGCTCACGACCGAGCCCCGGCAGCATTGGACCCAAGCCTTCGATGCCGCGGGCGTGCCTGCCGGGCCCATCAACAACGTCGCCGAAGCGATCGAGCACCCCCAGGCCAAGGCCCGCAACATGCTGGTCGAGGTCGACGACCCGAAGGCCGGACGCATCCGCCTCGTCGGCTTTCCGATCAAGTTCTCCGGCGTCAGCGACCGGCCGGAGCGCGAGCCGGCGCCCGAGCTCGATGGATCGCGCCAAGCGATCCTGGCTGAGCTCGGCGTGCCCGCCAACGACTGAACGAGGACGATCCCATGACCAACCAGCTCTCGCAGAACCTCGATCCGCGCAAGCTCGCGGGCGAGCTGTCCGCCAAGCTCATGATCGATGGCGCGATGGTGCCGGCGATCTCGGGCAAGACCTTCGATGTGATCGACCCCGCCACCAGGACGACGATCGGCAAGGCGGCACTCGGCGAGAAGGCCGACGTCGATGCCGCGGTGGCCTCGGCCAGGAAGGCGCAGCGGGAGTGGTCCAAGCGCGCGGCGCGCGAGCGCGGCAAGCTGGTGGCGGAGTGCGGCCGGGTGCTGTCCTCCCACGTCGAGGAGCTGGGTCGCCTGGTGGCGCTCGAGACCGGCAAGGCGCTCCGCACCGAGAGCCGCGTCGAGGCCTCGGTGCTGGCCGACGTGTTCGTGTTCTTCGGCGGTCTCGGCTCCGAGCTCAAGGGCGAGACCGTTCCGTTCAATCCGAACATGCTGACCATGACCATGCGCGAGCCCATCGGCGTCGTCGGCGCCATCATCCCCTGGAACGTGCCGCTCTTGTTGATGGCGCTCAAGATCGCCCCGGCCTTGGTCGCTGGCAACGCCGTGGTGGTGAAGTCCGCCGAGGAGGCGCCGCTGGCGGCGCTGCGCGTCGCCCAGATCATGAACCAGGTGCTGCCGCCGGGCGCCTTCAACCTCATCTCGGGCTTCGGCCCGGAATGCGGCGCGCCGCTCGTCGCCCATCCCCATATCGGCAAGGTCACCTTCACCGGTTCGGTCGAGACCGGCAAGATCGTCTACAAGACCGCGGCAGATAAGCTGATCCCGGTCACCTTGGAGCTGGGCGGCAAGAGCCCGATGATCGTCATGGGCGACGCCGACATCGACCGCGCGGTGGATGGTGCGGTCATCGGCATGCGCTTCACCCGCCAGGGCCAGAGCTGCACCGCGGCCTCGCGCATCTTCGTGCATGAGAGCGTGCACGATGCCTTCGTCGCCAAGCTGCAAGCCAAGGTCGACGCCATGAAGATGGGCGATCCCCTGGACGAGTCGACGGACATCGGCGCGATCATCTCCCCGCAGCAATACGAGAAGGTGAAGAACTACGTGGCCGTCGGCGAGAAGACACAAGGCGCCAAGGCGACGCGCTGCTCGGCGATGCCGAAGGACGAGAAGCTCAAGGACGGACTGTTCGTGCAGCCCGTGCTCTTCACCGGCATCACCAACGACAGCAAGCTCGCGCGCGAGGAGATCTTCGGGCCCGTCACCTGCATCATACGCTTCAAGAGCTACGAGGAAGCGATCCAGGCCGCCAACGACACCGACTATGGTCTCGCGGCGACGATCTGGACCAAGGATTTGAAGACCGCGCTCGATGCCACGCGCCGGCTCGAGGCCGGCCTGGTTCAGGTCAACCAGAACCTGGTGGTGCAGCCGGGCATGAGCTATGGCGGCACCAAGCAGTCGGGCCTCGGCAAGGAAGCCTCGCTCGAATCCATGCTGGAGCACTTCACCCAGAAAAAGACCGTGATGGTGAATCTGGGGTGAATATTTCCGCCTTTTGATCCCCTCCTCAGCCGAAGGCGGGGGTGGGTTAGGATGGGGGCATGCGGCGCCTTTTGAAATTTGCGGCCGTCGGCTTAGGTGCCGTCCTCGGATTGGCCGTCGTCGTCCTCGCCGGCGCCTTCCTCTATCTGCGCTCCTCCCTGCCCGAGAGCGAAGGCGAAATGCGGATGGCGGGCCCGGCGGCGCAGATCACGCTTGCCCGCGACGTCGACGGCATCCCCTATATCACCGCCGAGAGCGAGCGCGACGCCGCCTTCGCTCTCGGCTTCGCCCATGCCGGCGATCGGCTGTTTCAGATGGAGCTGACCCGCCGCCTCGGCGCCGGCCGCCTGGCCGAAATCGTCGGCCAGCGCGGGCTCGTCTCCGACCGCTTCATGCGCACTCTCGGCCTCTATGCATTGGCAGAAGGGAACTACCAGCGCCTGCCGCCGCCGCTCCGCGCCGTGTTCGATGCCTATGCCGAGGGGGTCAACGCCTATGTCGCCCATCATTCCGGCGCGCTGGCGCCGGAGCTGGCGGTCATGGGCCTGATCGGCGTCCGCTTCGAGCCCTGGCGCCCCGCCGACTCGTTGGTCTGGGGCCGGCTCATGGGCATGAGCTTGACCCATGGTTGGCGCGACCAGCTCCTGCATGCAAGGTTGCTGCAGCGCCTGCCGGCCGAGCAAATCCGGCTCCTCCTCGACCATCAGCCCGACGGGCCCGAGGTGCCGCTCGCCGAGATTGCCGATCCGGCCCTCCTGGAGCGGCTGCTGGCCGCGATCCCGGAGGCGGCAAGGCCGCGGCTCGCCTCCAACATCTGGATCCTCGCCGGGACGCGAACGGCCACCGGCAAGCCGCTCTTGGCCAACGATCCGCATCTCGGCTTCCAATTGCCGAACCTCTGGTATCTCGCCCGCATCGCCACACCGGAGACCACGCTCGTCGGCTCGACCGTGCCCGGTGTGCCGCTGATGGTTCTGGGACACAACGGCCGCATCGCCTGGGGCATGACGACGACCAGCGGCGACACATCGGACGTCTTCGCCGAAGAGACCCTGCCCGATGATGCCAACGCCTACCGCACGCCCGACGGCACCAAGCGGTTCTCGGTCCGCGAGGAAGTGATCCACGTGCGCGGCGGCGGCGAGGAGCATCTGCGCGTGCGCGTGAGCCGCCACGGACCGATCATCTCCGATCTGGCGGCACGTGCCGGCGAACCGAGGGGAGCCGCGATCGCGCTCGCCCATCCGGTGCTGGCCGAAGACGACCACAGCGTCGAGGCGATCTACCGCTTGAACCACGCAGGCACCTGGGAGGAGTTCCGCGCCTCGATGGCGCTCTTCGATGCGCCCGAGCAGAATGTCGGCTACGCCGGGCCCGACGGCATTGGCCTCATCGTCGCGGGCCGCGTTCCGGTGCGTCGCGACGTCCGGCCTTGGCAGGCGGCCGACGGCGCCGGCCCCGGCGGCGATTGGATCGGCTGGCTTGCCTTCGACGAGCTGCCGATGGCGCAAAACCCATCGAGTGGACGTATCGTCAACGCCAACAACGCCGTCGTCGATGCCTCATATCCACACTATCTCGGTCGCGATTTCGATGCGCCCTATCGCGCCCGGCGCATCGCGGCCATGCTCGAAAAATCCGAGCGCGTCAGCACCGCCGACATGGCACGGTTGCAAATGGACGCGACCTCGACGATGGCGCTCGACGTGCTCCCGCTCATGCTGAGCGTGGTCGAGCGCACGCCTGCCACCGCCGGCATCCTGGATCGGCTCGCCCGGTGGGACGGCGGCCTCGCCCGCGATCGTTCGGAGCCGCTCATCTTCACCGCCTGGTGGCGCCGGCTCCTGCGCCGGCTCTACGCCGAGGCGCTCGGCGAGTTCGCCGACGAGGTGACGCCCCTGCCCGCGGTGGTGAAGCGAACGCTGGCCGGGACGACGCCGTGGTGCGGCGGCCAGGCTCCGCCCGAACGCGCCTCTTGCGGCAGGCTCGCTGCCCAGGCGCTCGCCGAGGCGATCGCCGAGCTCGGCACCGCTCATGGCGAGGATCAAGAGGACTGGCATTGGGGCGATGCCCACGCAGCGCGCTTCGTCCATCCGATCCTGGGCCGTCTGCCGGTGATCGGCGGCTTCTTCCGTTTCCACATCGCGACATCCGGCGACAATTGGACGGTCAACCGGGGCACGACGCGCCTCAACGACCCGAACGATCCCTATGGGCATGTCCACGGCGCCGGCGTGCGTGCGGTCTACGACCTCGCCGACCTCGATCGCTCGCTGTTCAGCATGGCGCTCGGCGAGTCCGGCAACCCGTTCTCCCCGCATTTCGCCGATATGCTGACCCGCTGGCGCAACGGCGTCCCTGTCACCATCGGCCGCGGGCCGCGCCAACCCGCCGCGGTGCTTCGCCTCATTCCGAGCAGCCAGTAGCGCCGGCGCCGGTCCTCGTCCATCATGGTGACCGGACCCCGCCGATGACCCTCTCCCTGGCCGATGTCAGCGCCGCCGAAGCTCTGCTCCGAGGACAGGTGGTGCGTACGCCCACGGTGTTCGCGAGCGCCTTGTCGGCCGAGCTCGGCATCGAGCTCTGGCTCAAGCTGGAGACCCTCCAGCATGCCGGCTCCTTCAAGTGCCGCGGCGCCTACGTCAAGCTGAAGAGCCTGGCCGCCGCCGAAGCCCGGGCTGGCGTGATTGCCATGTCCGCCGGCAACCATGCCCAGGGCGTGGCCTTCTTCGCCGGCAAGCTCGGCATTCCAGCCACGATTGTCATGCCGCTTGCCACACCCTTCTCCAAGATCGAGCGCACCCGTGCCTTCGGGGCGCGGGTGGAGTTGGTCGGCGACAGCCTCAGCGAAGCGCAGAGCCATGCCGAGCGCCTGGCGGCGGCGCATGGGCTCACCTTCGTTCATCCCTATGACGATCCCAAGGTCATGGCCGGCCAAGGCACGATCGCGATCGAGATGCTGGCCGACATGCCGGGTCTGGACGCGCTCCTCGTGCCGATCGGCGGCGGCGGCCTCATCTCCGGCATCGCCGTTGCCGCCAAGGCCCTCAAGCCGGAGATCGAGGTCGTCGGCGTGCAGTCGGAGCTCTATCCGAGCATGCGCCAGGCGCTCGCCGGAGAGGCGATACGCTGCGGCGGCGACACCATCGCCGAGGGCATCGCCGTCAAGCTACCGGGCAAGCTCACTTGCGAGATCGTCCGCCGGCTCGTCAGCGACATCCTGCTCGTGGACGAGCAGGCGCTCGAGCATGCGGTGCAAATGCTGGCCGAGCGGCAAAAGCTGGTCGTCGAGGGCGCGGGTGCCGCCGGCATCGCCGCGCTCGCCCTGCATGGCGCCCGCTTCCGGGGCCGCCGCGTGGGCGTCGTCCTCTGCGGCGGCAACGTCGATGCAAGGCTGCTCGCCTCGGTCCTGATGCGCGGCCTCGTCGCCGATGGCCGGCTGGCGAGGCTCAGGGTGGAGATCTCCGATGCGCCGGGTCGGCTGGCCGCGGTCGCCTTGCTCATCGCCGAGGCCGGCGGCAACATCGTCGAGATCTACCACCAGCGCCTGTTCCAGGACGTGCCGGTCAAGCTGGCGGAGCTCGACGTGGTGGTCGAGACCCGCAATGCCGAGCATGTACGGGACATCGCGGCCCGCCTGGCGGCGGCCGGGCACACGCCCCGGCTCCTGGGCACGACCAAGGGTGCCGGCGAAGTGCTGTAGCCGGTCAGTCCTGATGCGGGCCGACCTTGCAATAATCGCCGCGGTAGAAGAGCAGAGGCCGCCCCGAACCGGCATAGCCCAGGCGCAGGACCTCGGCGACCAGGATGACGTGGTCGCCGCCCTCATGCACCGCCTCGACCCGGCAATCGAGGATGGCGAGGCATCCGACGATGATCGGCGCCCCGGTCACCCACCGCTCGAGCGTAAGCCCCGGCCAGGGATCGACGAGGGAGGTTGCGAATCGCTCCGACAATTCCTGCTGGCCTTCGCCGAGCACATTGATCGCGCAGGCTTGCGCCTGGGCGAAGCTTGGATAAGCGCGCGCGCTGCGATCGACGCAGAACAGAATCAGCGGCGGATCGAGCGAGACGGAGGTGAAGGAATTGACCGTGAGGCCAACCGGGCGACCGCCCGAGTCGCGCGTCGTGGCCACCGTGACGCCGGTCGCGAAGCATCCCAACGTGTTGCGAAAGCTAACGGCATCAAGAGGTTGAGCGACGCTCACGGGCTCGGTCATGGATGCTTCTCTGGGCGCGGATAGGGCGGTGCGGTCCAATTTCTCCCTGCCATAGAGGGGTCCCGGCCCGTCGATCGTCAAGCGCTTGCCGATCGCCACCCGCCGCCGATTGGCGGGTGCCGCAAGCGGCATCGATCACGGTCGGTTCCGGCTTCGGCTGGTTTGACGAGCGCACATTCAGAAAAATTGCTAATATTGTGGTTAGGCTGCCGAATCCTAGGAGTCGAGGTGCGGCACGCTGACCATGCCAGCGATCATTCGAGGCTGCGACATGCCGAACCGGGGGTTCGGCCAGGCGTGCCCCGGCCGACCCTCTCCGGGCGGTTGCGGCCATTAGAGGTGAGGGCGGGTTGACCCGGGGCCATGGATAACCAGCCGATCATCATCAAGCGCATCAAGAAGGGCGGCCATGGCGGCCACCATGGTGGCGCCTGGAAGGTCGCCTACGCCGATTTCGTGACCGCGATGATGGCCTTCTTTCTGCTCCTGTGGCTGCTCAACGCCACCACCGAGGAGCAGAAGATGGGCATCTCCAACTATTTCGACCCGACGGCGATCTCGCGCTCGGCCCGCTCCGGCTCCGGCGGCGTTCTCGGCGGCACCACCATCACCACCCCCGGCGCCTTGCGCAATTCCACCTCCCCGCCGGCGATCTCGACGCCGCTGGTCGCCCGCCCGGCCAATGATCCAAGCGACATGAAGGACCCGGAGGGCTCCGACCCCACCCGCGGCACCGGCAACGCCAAGGCCGGCGAGCGCGGCGCCGACACCAAGCAGTCCCCCGAGCAGGGCCGACCGAACCTGCCCGGCGGCCCGGGCCTCGCCGCCCAGCAGGCAGCGCAGGGCGTGCAGCAGGGCGCCCAGGCGCAAATGTCGAAAGAGGAGATGGACAAAATGCTGGCCCAGCGCGAGGAGCAGCGCTTGGAGCAGGCGATGAAGGAGGTGCGCCAGGCGATCCAGGCGAAGATCGACCTCAAGGAAGTCGCCGAGAACGTCCGGCTCGAGATCACGCCCGAGGGTTTGCGCATCCAGCTCATCGACCAGGACAAGGAGACCATGTTCCCGCTCGGCAGCTCGCAGCTCCTTGACCACACCAAGAAGCTCCTGGATCAAGTCGCCGGCATCGTCGGCACGCTGCCCAACAAGATCACCATCACCGGGCACACCGACTCGACGCCGTTCAGGAATCCGACCTCCGGCTACGGCAATTGGGAGCTGTCGACCGACCGGGCCAATGCCAGCCGCCGTCAGCTCGTGGCTTCCGGCATACGCGAGGACCGCGTCGCCTTGGTGGTCGGCAAAGCCGATCGCGAGCCGCTCTTCGCCGACAACCCCGCGGCCCCGCAGAACCGCCGGATCAGCATCGTGGTGCTGCGCGAGACGCCCCAGGCTCCGGTCGGGCGCAGCGCCCAAGCAGGACCGAACCCCGGCCAAAAACAGTAGGCGTCAGGGAGGCAGCCGACCGGCTGCGACAGCGACGGATCGGTGCCAACGCCAATGCTGCGGTCAGGCTCGAATTGCATTAGCGTTGCCATGGCCGCGCGGGCGGAGGCCGGGAAGGCTGCTCCGGCGGCGGCTGCCATTAACTTCTCATCGTTCCAATCGATCGCCCAATGACCATCGAGGCAAAGCCCATCGTCGCCCCCGGGACGCAAACTCTGCCGAGGCAAGACCCTCTCGGCGAGCCCGGTCGCGCCTTGGACCTGATCGTGCTGCACGGAACCATGACCGCTCCGTGTCCCTATCTCTCCGACCGGCTGGAACGCCGCGTCGTCATCGATCTCGCCCGCGCCGGCGCCGCCGGCGGCTATGATGCCTTGGCCCGCGCCGGCTTTCGCCGCAGCCACGCGCTCGCCTATCGTCCGGCCTGCCCCAGCTGCTCGGCCTGCGTGCCGATCCGCGTGCCGGTCGGGCGGTTTCGCGCGAACCGCTCCCAGAGCCGCGTCGCCCGCCGCAACCGCGATCTAGCCGGGACCTGGTGCGAGGCGATCGCCACCAAAGACCAATACCGGCTGTTTCGCCGCTATGTGGAGGCGCGTCACGGCGACGGCGAAATGGTGCATATGCGCCTCGGCGACTATCGCAGCATGGTCGAGGACACGCCGGTCAGAACCGGCCTCATCGAGCACCGGCTCGCGGACGGCACGCTGGCCGCGGTGATGCTGGTCGACCGGTTGTCTGACGGACTCTCGGCGGTCTACAGCTATTTCGACCCCGATCTCGGCGAGCGCAGCCTCGGGACCTACATGGTTCTCGACCTGATCCAGCGCACTGGGAGCCTCGGGCTCGACCATGCCTATCTCGGCTATTGGATCAGCGAGAGCCAGAAGATGGCCTACAAAGCGCGGTTCAGGCCCTTCGAGGTGCTGCGTGGCGAGGGCTGGCAGCCGGCGGAACCCGCGTCCGCATGAGGCGCCTCCCCTCATGAAAAGCCCGCCCCCATGAAAAGAAGAGCGTTCATTTCCCGTGCGGGACTGACGATCGCCGGCGCCGCCTTGGCAACGCCGGCCTTGGCGCAGGGCAAAGTGGAATGGCGGATGGCGACCGCCTGGCCGCGCGCCGCCGCCGACCTCATGGGCGGTGCCGAGCGCATGGCGCAGCGCGTCGGCCAAATGTCGGACGGCCGGCTCTCGGTCAAGGTGCTGGCCGCGGGCGAGCTGGTCCCGGAAGGGCAAATCTTCGATGCCGTCTCCCAGGGCATGGCCGAGCTCGGCCATGACATTGCCCACGACCATCTGACGAAGACGGTTGGCTGCGCCTTCTTCGCCTCGGTTCCCTTCGGTCTGACGGCCGAGGAGACCAGCGCCTGGATCGTCCATGGCGACGGTCAGGTGCTTTGGGATGAGCTTTATGCCGCCTTCAATCTGAAGCCGTTTATCGCCGGCAACCTCGGTCCGCGCCCGTTCGGGTGGTTTCGCCGCGAGATCAAGTCTTCAGCCGAGCTGAAGGGGCTCAAGATCCGCATGCCGGGCTGGGGTGGGCGCATGCTGGCCGGGCTCGGCGCCAACCCAGTCAACACGCCCATGGCGGAGATCGTCGGCGCCTTGAAGTCGGGCGCCATCGACGCCGCCAGCTGGTCGGGGCTCAATGGCGATCTGGCGCTCGGCCTCGCCGAGGCGACCAGGATCTGCTACCTGCCGGGCGTGCAGGCGCCCGGCACCGCGCTCGAGCTCGTTGCCAACAAGCAGAAATGGGATTCTCTCGCCGCCGACCTCAAGGCCATCCTGCGCGCCGCCGCCCAAGCCGGCCATGACGACATCCAGGCCGAGCAGACCATGCTCTCCAGCAACGCCTTGCAGCTCTTGAAGGCCGGGCAGCGGGTGCGCTTTCTGCGGCTGTCGAACGAGTTCCTGGCCGGCCTCGGCGAAGCGGCGAACGCGCTCCTCGTGCAAGAGCGCGACAAGGCGGATCCGACGACGAAGCGCATCTTCGCCTCCTACCTCAAGGCGCGCGGCCGATTGGCTCCATACGAGCGGGCGCTGGCCGAGGCCTATTCCGCCGCTCGCGCCGCGAACGCCAAATATCCGGCTTGACGTCGGCAGCGGCTATAAAATGCGCAGCGTCGCGCGGGCGGCTTCCATGCCTAAACGACTGTTGCCGTTCGGCCATCGGCGCGACGGGATGCTTCCCAATTTTTCCCGTAACGGTTAAGACACCCGCAAAGGCCGCCCAAGCGCGGTCGTGGGGCCGGACGCCAATCCGACTTGCCGAGGGGGAGGCCGCATCTTGACGTTTCTTTTACGCGTGAGCCGTCTCATCGACGGCCTCAATGAGCGCGTGGGCCATAGCGTCTACTGGCTCATCCTGGTGGCGGTGCTGGTGAGCTCCGGCAACGCCATGGTCCGCTACACCCTGGATCGGAGCTCGAACGGCTGGCTCGAGATCCAGTGGTACCTGTTTTCCGCGGTGTTCCTGCTGGGGGCCGGCTACACGCTGCTCCGCAACGAGCATGTGCGCATCGACGTCGTCGCCAGCCGCCTCACCGAGCGCGGCCAGGCATGGCTGGACATCTTTGGCGGACTGTTCTTCCTCCTGCCGATGGCGATTATCATCGGCTGGCTGGCCTGGCCGGTCTTCATCGAATCCGTGGTGAGGAACGAGCAGTCGAGCGATGCCGGCGGGCTCATCCGCTGGCCGGTCAAGCTGCTCATTCCGGCCGGATTTCTGCTGCTCGCCCTGCAGGGCGTCTCGGAAATCATCAAGCGGATCGCCTTCCTGAAAGGCCTCATCCCGAACCCCGGCCGCAGGCACCAGCATGCCGATGTGGCGCCGGCGGCAGGAGAAGCCGGATGACCCAGCTTCTCATCGACAATATGGGCCCGCTCATGTTCGCGGCGCTCGTGGTCTTCCTGCTGCTGGGCTACCCCGTCGCCTTCTCGCTGGCCGCCAACGGCCTCCTCTTCGGCCTCATCGCCATCGAGCTTGGCGTGCTCAATACCGAATTGCTGCAGGCCTTGCCCCAGCGCGTCTTCGGCATCATGCGCAACGACACGCTGCTGGCGATTCCGTTCTTCACCTTCATGGGCCTGATCCTCGAGCGCAGCGGCATGGCCGAGGATCTGCTCGACACCATCGGCCAATTGTTCGGAACGCTCCGGGGCGGGCTTGCCTATGCGGTGATCTTCGTCGGCGCGTTGCTGGCGGCGACCACCGGCGTCGTCGCCGCCTCGGTCATCTCCATGGGATTGATCTCGCTGCCGATCATGCTGCGCTATGGCTATGACCGGCGGGTGGCGGCCGGCGTCATCGCCGCGTCGGGCACGCTGGCGCAAATCATTCCGCCGAGCCTGGTCTTGATCGTCATGGCCGACCAGCTCGGCCGGTCCGTGGGCGACATGTACCAGGGCGCCTTTGCGCCTGGCATCCTGTTGGCGGTGCTCTACGCGGGCTTCATCTTCATCGTGACGATGGTGCGGCCGACCTATGTGCCGGCCTTGCCGCCCGAGGCGCGCAGCCTCAGGGGCATGAAGCTTCTCGCCCGCGTGGTGTTCTCCTTGATGCCGCCGCTCATCCTGATCTTCCTGGTGCTGGGCACGATCTTCCTCGGCGTGGCGACGCCGACCGAAGGCGGCGCCATGGGTGCGACCGGCGCGCTCATCCTCGCGCTGATCAACCGCCGCTTGGATTGGCCGCTGCTCCACCAAGCGATGGACACCACCGCGAAGCTGTCCTCCTTCGTCATCTTCATCCTCATCGGCTCGACCGTGTTCAGCCTGGTGTTCCGCGGCGTCAACGGCGATCTCTGGGTCGAATCGCTGCTCTTGGGCCTGCCCGGCGGCCAGGTCGGCTTCCTCATCGTCGTCAACATCATGGTGTTCGTGCTCGCCTTCTTCCTCGATTTCTTCGAGCTGTCCTTCATCGTCGTGCCGCTCCTCGGCCCGGTCGCGGAGAAGCTCGGCATCGACCTCATCTGGTTCGGCGTTCTGCTCGGCGTCAACATGCAGACCTCATTCATGCATCCGCCCTTCGGCTTCGCCTTGTTCTATCTGCGCAGCGTGGCGCCGGCTTCGAACTTCCTCGACCGCGTCACCGGCAAGCTCACCCAACCCGTCACCACCGGCCAGATCTATTGGGGCTCGGTGCCGTTCGTGGGGATCCAGCTCATCATGGTGACGATGGTGATCGCATTCCCGGGGCTGGTGCTGAGCGCGCTCGACCGCACCGTCAACGATCCGAGCAAGATCGAGATCATCCTGCCGCCCTCGGAGGACTCCGACGCACCGGTCGAGTTCAAATAGGTGGCACGCACCGTTTGGGCGCGGCGGAGATTTGGGCGGACAGGCGGCTAGGGTCGAACTATGATGACGCATGACCGGCGAAACGGAAAATATTGTCCTCGAGCACCTGCGCCACATCCGCAGCACTGTCGACCGGCTGGCGGATGATATGCGGGAAGTCAAGGAGCGGCTCGGAATTCTGGAGCATCAATACGCCAGCATCTCCACGCGGCTCGACCGGATGGACGAGCGCGTTACCCGCATCGAGAGCCGTCTAGGATTGGTCAGCGCAATCTAGCGACCTTCTCTTAGGCTGCGATCGCCTCCCCCTCCGCTCCTCCGTCGAGGAGAGAGTGGGGTGCTGAACGGTGACCACGAGACGCAAAGGCCCCGCCTTCACGGCGGGGCCTCGCATTTGCGAGCCTTAGACCGCGGCTCAGGACTTCCTCTGCGCCGCCTTGGTGTACATGAAGTTGTCGAAGGTCTGCTCGGCGACGCGGAACCACAGATGCTCCTCGTCGCGGAACGGACGCCAGGAGTCGAACACCTTCTTGAACTTCGGGTTCTTCTTAATTTCCTCGTCGTAGAGCTCGTAAGCCGCCTTATAGGAGGCCTCCATGATCTCGCGCGGGAACGGTCTGACCTGCACGCCGTTGGCGACCAGCCGGCGCAGCGCCGCCGGATTCTGCGTGTCGTATTTCGCGACCGTCCAGTTATAGGCCTCGGCGCAAGCCGCCGTCAGGATCGCCTGGTAGGTCTTCGGCAGCGACTCCCAGGCGGCGATGTTGATGTAGGCGCTGAGCTGGGCGTTACCCTCCCACCAGCCGGGGTAATAGTAGTTCTTGGCGACCTTGTAGAAACCGAGCTTCTCGTCGTCATAGGGGCCGACCCACTCGGCGGCATCGATGGTGCCCTTCTCCAGGGCGGGATAGATGTCGCCGCCGCCGATCACCTGCGGCACCATACCGAGCTTGGCGATGACGCTGCCGGCCCAGCCGCCCATGCGCATCTTGAGCCCCTTTAGGTCCTCGACCGTCTTCAGCTCCTTGCGGAACCAGCCGCCCATCTGCGCGCCGGTCTGCCCGGCGGGAATGTTGTAGATGTTGTAGTCCTTGTAGAACTCGCGCAAGAGCTCGGTGCCGCCGCCATGCCGCATCCAGGCATTCTGCTGACGAGCGTTGAGCCCGAAGGGGACCGTGCAGTCGAAGACGAAGGTCGGGTCCTTGCCGACGTAGTAGTAGGAGGCGGTGTGGCCCATCTCCACCGTGGCGTTCTGCACCGCATCCAGCACCTGGAGGGCCGGCACGATCTCGCCTCCGGCGAAGACGCGGATCTGGAACTTGTTGTCGGTCGCTTCGGCGACGATCTTCGCCAGGTACTCCGCACCGCCAAAGATCGTGTCGAGGCTCTTCGGCCAGCTCGCGGCCATGCGCCATTTGATCTCGGGCTGGGTCTGCGCAATCGCCGGCGCCGCCAGCGTGCCGGCGGCGGCGACCCCGAGGCCGGCCGTGGTCAAGAACTTACGTCGCTCCATGGATGAATCCTCCGAGAGTTGTGGCTTCCTTAATTGGTCCGGTCCGCCCGGCCGTGGGTCGACTCTGAGCCCAGGCAGGCGATAATACACGACCCGGATTGCCTGTGTAGCCGGTGCGAAACGGCGCGCAGTCGAACTCCACGATGGCTGCATGCCCCCACCCCGACCCTCCCCCAGCAAGCTGGAGGAGGGAGATACGATCGGCCTTTCTTCCCTCCCCCGCGGATGGCGGGGGAGGGCCAGGGTGGGGGCATGCGGCGTTGATTAGCTGAAGCGGTTGTTGCGCGGGAATCCGTTGGGCGGCATTCGACCCGACTGGCCGCGACGCCCGAGCCAGGAGGCGAGATCGGTCTCGGTGCGAACCCGTCCGCCGGCGAGCCGCCAGGTGAGGCCGTCCGTCAATTTGAAGACGGTGGCATCGCTGAGGCCGCCATCCTTATAGCGCTGGAGGGTGATGCCGCGGCCCCGCGCCATGACCGGCAATTCCGCCAATGGAATGACCAGGAGCTTGCGGTTCTCGCCGACCAGCGCGGCATGATCGCCCGCGACCCGCGCGATGGCCGCGAGCTTGGTCCCCTCGGCCAACGTCATCACCTGCTTGCCGGCGCGCGTCGAGGCCACCACATCGGCTTCCGCCACCACGAATCCGCGCCCGTCGCCGGAAGCGACCAAGAGCTGCCCATCGGGGCGATGCACCAGGAGGCGGATGATCTCCTGGTCGTTGGGCAGGTCGATCATCAAGCGCAGGGGTTCGCCATGGCCGCGCCCCCGCGACAGCTTGTCGACCCCGATCGTATAGAAGCGGCCATTGCTCGCGGCCACCAGGAGCTTGTCAGTGGTCTCCGCGTGCAAGAAGAACCGGCTCTCATCGCCTTCCTTGAACTTGATCTCGGAGTCGTCGGCGAGGTGGCCCTTGACCGCCCGGATCCAGCCCTTGGCCGAGCACAGCACGGTTACGTCCTCGCGCTCGACCATGGCGTCCAGGGGAATGTCGACCGCGACCGGCGCATCGGCGATGAGGGTGCGGCGC
Organism: Pseudomonadota bacterium; assembly: GCA_016195085.1. NCBI lineage: Bacteria > Pseudomonadati > Pseudomonadota > Pseudomonadota bacterium. The sequence goes on from JACQAG010000083.1 coordinate 34,045, forward strand.
CGTCCCAAAGGCGACTTCTCGGAGAACTTCTTTTTGACCTCGGCGATCTCCTCGGCCAATCGCAGCCAGCGCTGCTTCTCGTCCTTGAGCAGGCCGGCCAGATCCTTGCGCTCGGCGGCGAGCTGGCTGTGCTCTTTCTTGATCTCGATCTCCTCCAGGCGCCTGAGGGAGCGCAGGCGCATGTTGAGGATGGATTCGGCCTGCAAATCGCTGAGCTCGAAGCGGCGCATCAGGATCGGCTTCGGCTCGTCCTCCTCGCGGATGATCTTGATCACCTTGTCGATGTTGAGATAGGCGACGAGATAGCCCTTCAGGATCTCCAGCCGCCGGTCGATCGCATCGACGCGGTGCTTGGTGCGGCGCACCAGCACCACATGCCGGTGATCGAGAAACGCCTGCAGCGCTTCCCTGAGGTTCATCACCCTGGGCACGCCGTCGCCATCGAGCACGTTGAGATTGAGGGGTATGCGCCCTTCGAGATCCGTCTGCCGGAACAGGGACTCCATCAGATGGTCGGGATCGACGGTGCGGCTCTTCGGCTCCAGGACCAGGCGCACCTCGTCGGTCGACTCGTCGCGGACATCGGCGAGCAAGGCCAGCTTCTTCGCCGCCAAGAGCTCGGCGATCTTCTCGATCAGCCGCGACTTCGCCACCTGATAGGGAATCTCGGTGACGACGACCTGGTATTGCCCGAAGGCAAGCTTCTCCACGCTCCAGCGCGCGCGCAGGCGGAAGCTGCCGCGCCCGGTCTTGTAGGCCTCCAGGATCGAGCTTGCCGGCTCCACGAGCACGCCGCCGGTCGGGAAGTCCGGCCCCGGCACCTTGCCGAGCAAGGTCTCGAAGGAGGCGTTCGGGTGCTTGATCAAATGCAGGAGCGCATCGCAGAGCTCGGCGGCGTTGTGCGGGGGGATCGAGGTCGCCATGCCGACGGCGATGCCCTGGGCGCCGTTGGCGAGCAGATTGGGAAATGCCGCCGGCAGGACCACCGGCTCCTCGTTCTCGCCGTCATAGGTCTGCCGGAAATCGACGGCATTCTCTTCGATGCCGGCGAGCAGCATCTCGGCGACCTGGGTCAGCCGCGACTCGGTGTAGCGCATGGCCGCGGCGTTATCGCCGTCGATGTTGCCGAAATTGCCCTGGCCGTCGACGAGCGGGTAGCGCTGGGCGAAATCCTGGGCGAGGCGAACCAGGGCCTCGTAGACGGCGACGTCCCCATGGGGATGAAACTTGCCGATGACGTCGCCCACCACGCGGGCGGATTTCTTGGCGCTGGTGGTGGGCCCGAGGCCAAGCTGGCGCATGGCATAGAGTAGGCGCCGGTGTACCGGCTTCAGGCCGTCGCGCACATCGGGAAGCGAGCGGGCCATGATGGTGGAGAGGGCATAGGAGAGGTAACGCTCGCTCAGAGCCTCGGCGAGCGGAGTCGCGCGGACCTCTCCGGCGGGGAGTGCGGCGGACATGGGCTATTCCTTACGGGTCGCTAGATATAGTAGAGGTGCTCTGAAATCGGTCAACAAATCGTGTGCGCGCGGCCGGAAGCGGGCGGTGATGCGGGGCGAGCACGTGCCGCTCGAGGAAATAGCCGGTGAGCGCCAAGCCTTGCGCCACCTCCTCCTTCCCGCCGCCGCCGAGACCGACGAGAAATCCCGGCAGCGTCAAGAGGCGGTCGCGGAAGGGCTCTCCGGCCAGGAGCGAAACCGCCCGGCCGGTTCTGGGCGAGACGAAGGCGAGCCCCTCTTCCGCGCCGCTCGCCGCGCACCGGCTGAGATCGAGACCGAAGCCGAGCTCGGACAAGAGCCCCAGCTCCCAGCGCACATAAGCCGCATCCCACACCGGCCCCTCGAAGGCCTCGATCAGCGCCAGCATGCCGTCGAAGGCCCCGGCATGGGGCTCGCGCTCCGGCAATGCCGTCTCGGCAACCGCGCAGGCGGAGGCGAGGCAAGCAAGCCGCAACGGATCGTCAATGAGGCGTGCCGCGGTCCAGGCGACCGGCTCGCAGCTCCAGGAGCCGAGATGCTCGGACAAGCGCCCCCGCCAGATCGCGGCCACCACATTGCCCGGCTCGTAGAGCGCCCGCGCCTTGCCGGCCCCACCCCTGACCAGACCGGCATGGCGGCCATGCTCGCGGGTCAACAGCGAGACGATGAGGCCGCTCTCGCCATGAGGGCGCGCCGCCAGCACGATGCCGCGATCGTTCCAGTCCATGTCCAATTCACCCCACGCGGGCGACCGGCCGGCGGTTGGGTTAAGCCCGCTTAGCCTTGCGGGGCTTCACCGGCTCCGACTGTGCGGGGTGTTTCGCCTCGCTCTTGCTGCGGCGAGGGCTCTTCCTAACCCCTGGTACCTTGCTCAGAGGAATGAACAACTCCGCGTCTTCCCAATCCTTCACCGTGGTTGGCGGCATCGCGTCGGCAAAGGCCTCCTTCGGGAGTGCGCGGATGGCATCGATCAGGGCCTTACCCTTGGGCATTGCGGATCGCGGCATAGTAGGTGATGGCTTCTTCATCTGTGGCTAGGCGAAGGCTAATGATACGACATTGGTTGTTGCGCGGGGTGAAAACAATGGCGAGAACCTGGCCGTTGCACTCACCGAGAGCCTGATATCGGGGCTCTCCATAGTCCTTGCGCGCGTCACGTCGCCGCAGCATCGGGCCGCGGAACGCAATCGTGGCTGCATGGAAGGTGAGCCCTCGATCGTCGAAGGTACTCTGCGATTTAGGTGGGTCCCACACAAACTGGTCGTCACCATAGGCCGCGTAATAGACCATGAAGGGCGGGCGGCGAGGCATCGGGGTTCGCTTATACCTTCGACGGCGCCGGAAGAAGTAAACCACATACCGTCGCGAAGCTTACTGACTTCAGCACAACCGCCGGCCGCCCCGCGCCTCAGCGAATGCTGAAGGCCAAGCCCGGCTCCGGCACGCGGGGAAATACCGCGGCGCCGTTCAAATAGTCGAAGCGCAGCCGCTTTGCCAGGGTCGCCACCTCGAGCGAGCGGGCGCCGAGGAACCAGGTGCGATAGCCATGCTTGCGAGCCCCTTCGACGAGCGCATGAAGCGCCTCGGCTTCGGGCTTGGAGAGATGCTCCCAATGGCTGCCGTCGACGGCGAAGCCGCGCAGTCGCAAGCCGGTGAGCAGGTCGGAGGGGCGAAAGCTCGGCTGCACGCGAAAGACGAATCCGGCAAAGAACGGACCGACTACGCTCAGGAGCTGGTGCAATCGTCCCTGGGGCGTGCCCTCGGGCAGATCGACGATCTGCATCAAGAGCCGGCGCGAAGAGCCCTTGGGCAGCACCTTGCACGCCTCGACATAGCGCTGGCGGTGGTTGCGCGCGGCCAGGGTGTCGTAATGGATCGGCGCCATCAGCACCGCCTTGTGCCTGGGTTGATCGCCGCGCGCCAGAACCTCGGCCGCCTTGGCGAGCGCGTAGCAATCGAGCTCGCAGAAAAACGCCCCGGTGCCGCCCGGCGATTCCGCCGCCGCACCATCGGCGAGCTCGGGCAGGGCCGCGTCATACATCGAGATCAGCCGCTTCTTCAGGTTGGCGACCGGCCAATAGGCGATCTTGAGCTTGGGCATGATCTCGACAAAGGCCGCGCGCTCGCGCTTCTCGCTGTCGCGCTCGGCCTGGCTCACCGTGCCGGCGAGCGCCTGGGGCGAGGCCAGCGCCTCGGCGGAGGTCTTGGGATCGAGCTCGACGGCGACGGCGCGGACCTGGATGAGATGGCTTTCCTGGCCCGCGGCGCCGAGGCGCTGGTCCAGCACGCTGGCGATCGCCCGCGCCTTCGCCTCGCCTTGCGCGCGCGAAGCGCGGTCGAACAGCACGATGAAGCGCTCATCGCTCGCCTTCAGAAAGAGGTCGCCGGGTCCGAGATGCTTGCGGATGACCTCCTCGGCGAGCCCGTGCACGCGCTCGCGCACCTCGTGCCACACCGGACCCAGGCGCTCGCGAACCCGCGCGAATCCCAGCATTTGCACGTTGCCGGCGATCAGCGCCTGGGCGAGAGCCTTGTGCTGGCGGCTGAGCTCGAGCACCCGGGAGCGAAACACCGCCTCGTCCGCCCCATCCAGACTCTGCGCCGAGGCGGCCTTCGCATCGCCGCCGGCACGCCCGCCGTGGTAACCGGGAACCGACGGGCCGGTGGCCGCACCCTTGGGGCCACCCGGCCGCTGTTCGCTCATCGCTGCATGTCCCGACTCCGCCGCCGAATTTCTCGCATTTTATTTCAAATTGTTCTGAACGTCTCCGGCGTCGGCTCCCCTCGACCCCGGAGGCTTTGCCCGCCTGCGTGATACATGTTTATTTATAGTGTTTATCGGTCAATTGTGCGTAATTCCCCTGCCGCGTCTCCACGATTCCAACCAGACCGACAAGCTTCATGGCCAAGACCCAGACCTTCGACGTGCATGTCTGCCGCCAGGCGCGCTGGACCATCGATGCCAGCTGCGACAGCCAGCGCGAGGCCGAAGAGCTGGCGCGCAAGCTGTTTGCGAAGATGGATGTCGAAGGCGTGCGTGTGATCGTGGATACCGCCACCAGCGGCGGGCTGACCAAGGAAGCCCCGCCGGTCCTGGAGCAGATCAAGAGCGCCGCGAAGAACGACAAGCTGTTCATCGCCGATGTCGAGGCGGTCCCGGCGTGCCAGGCGATGGCCGAGCTTTACGAGGCTCCCAGCCGGATGGTCATCGGCCGGATGTTCCGCGCCTATCTCGACAAGGTGAACCTGCTGCCGATCGAGATCATGCACGTCTATCGCGAGATGAAGCGCGTGATGGACCAGGACACGATGGTGCCGAGCGCGGTCGCGAAGGCGGCCGCGCTGCAGTCGAAGGGCGGTGCGGCCGCGGAGAGCGTGGCCCGGCGCAACGAGCTGTTCAAGTGGGTGGATTTGGTCCTGGTGCGCGCCCGCGACGCGGAAAGCCGCAAGCTGCCGAGCGTGAAGGAGCACGGACTCGAGAGCGCGGTCGACATGATGAAGAAGGAGATCGCCCAGCCCGAGCTCGACTTCCATGTCCGCGTCATGCTCGCCCGCGAGCTGTCGAACATCCGCAACCTCTTCGGCAAGCTCGAGCAGGCGCTGACCTGGCTCGGGGCCTGCAAGAGCGAGTATTGCTACGCCAGGCTCGACGACTTCCTCGCCGACGTGCTCGGCAACGCCACCATCATTCAGGATCTCCTGGGCCAGCAGCCGAGCCTGGCCCAGGCGCTCGTTCGCCTGGCCGATCTCGGCCACGGGCATTGGGAGGCGGGCGAATCGAAGGCCCAGGGCGCGATGGCGGAGCAGGAGGCGATCACCAAGAAGCTGGCCGAAGCGATCGCTACCGGGCGGCTGCCGAACAGCCAATTGGCCTTGATGGAGCGGGTGCGCCAGCAGCTCCTGGGCGGAGCGACCTTGATCCGCGGCGGACCGGAGGCGGAGCAGACCGCCTTCAATCAGCTCCTCGCCAAGCTCGTGCCCGAGGACGGCCCGATCATCGGCGGCGGCCCGATGGCCGAGGCGCTGACCGGGCGCCAGGCACGGCTCATGAACAAGGGCGGCCTCCAGGGCCAGAAGGACGCGCTCACCATGATGGCGGCGCGCCTCGGCAGCGCCATTCGCCGTACCCGCTATTTGCTTACGCTGTTGACGACACCCTTCGGCCGCGAGACCCAGGACGAGCTGGTGGCGCAGATCACCGGCATGCTGATCCGGCCGAAGACCGTGCACGACCTCATCCGCCAGGAATGTCCGCCCAACGAGAAAATGAAGCGGATCACCAAGATCCACGCCGAGATCCAGCGCTCGGCCTTGAACGAGGAGAAGAAGGCGGAGCTGCTCGGCAAATTGGATGAGCTGCTCGTGCTCTACCTGCGCAACGACAAGATCCTGGAGCGCATCGACAGTCCGGAGCGGCCGCTCCGGCTCAGAGCGTTCATGCTGATGCAGCTCTGCACCCCGGCGCTCCTGCCCAAGGGCAATGCGCTCAACCTCGCCCGCGGTCTCGTCGTCGAGCATTTGAAGCGGCCGAATTTCGAGGGTCAGATCGTCGCCGATATCGCCGATCCGCAGGAGAAGGAGCGGACGCTGAGGCAGTTCCACGGCCTCATGCGCGAGGCCGGCCTGATGGGCGGCTGAGGCCGCGAGTTCGGCACGGGTTGCTAAAGACCCTCACTCCGCCCCTCTCCCGCATCGCGGGAGAGGGTGCCGAGCGTAAGCGAGGCGGGTGAGGGTCTGCGGGCGATCGGCAAGCCGTGTCCCGGCCTTAAGGCGCCCAGTCGAGGCCCATCATGCGGTAGCGCTCGGGGTCCTCGGGCCAATTCTCCCTGACCTTGACGAACAGGAAGAGATGCACGCGGCGCTCGAACAGCGTCTCCAGCTCGGTGCGGGCGGCCTCGCCCACGCTGCGGATGCGGGCCCCGCCCTTGCCGAGCACGATCGCCTTCTGCCCATCGCGCTGCACGAACACCACCTGCTTGATGCGCACCGAGCCGTTGCGAAATTCTTCCCAGACCTCGGTTTCGACCGCGAGCTGGTGCGGCACCTCGTCATGCAGCTGCCGAAATAGCTGTTCGCGGGTGATCTCGGCGGCCAGGAGCCGCATCGGCAAATCGGTCAGCTCGTCTTCAGGATAGAGCCAAGGCCCCGCGGGCATTGAGCCCGCCAGGTGGGATTTGAGATCCTCGACGCCGTCGCCGGTCTCGGCCGAGACCATGAAGGTCTCTTTGAACCGGAATGCCTGATTGAGCCTGGCCGCCATGGGCAAGAGGCTTTCGCGGCGCACCAGGTCGATCTTGTTCAAGACCAGGACCGCCTTGCGGCCGGCCTCTTTGAGGCCGTCGAGGATGCGGTTGTCATCGACGGCATGGCCTCGGTTGGCGGCATCGACGACGACCACGATCTCATCCGCATCGGCCGCACCCTGCCAGGCGGCCGCGACCATCGCCCGCTCCAAGCGCCGTTTCGGCTCGAAGATCCCGGGGGTGTCGACGAAGACCAGCTGGCTCGCCCCGGCGATGGTGATGCCGGTCACCCGCGCCCGCGTCGTCTGCACCTTGGGCGAGACGATCGAGACCTTGGCTCCGACGAGCTGATTGAGCAGCGTCGATTTGCCGGCATTGGGCGCACCGACGATGGCGACGAACCCGGCGCTGGTCTTCGCCGCCTCAGCCACCGGCGATTCCGAGCCGTGCCAGCAGCCCCTGAGCAGCGCTCTGCTCGGCCTCGCGCTTCGAGCGTCCGCTCGCCTCGAACGGCTCGATCCCCTCGAGCCGCGCTTCGACGGTGAAGACGGGTGCATGCGCCGGGCCGCTGCAGGCGAGCTCGGTGTAGATCGGCCGCGGCATGCCGCGGCCCTGCGCCCATTCCTGCAAGGTGGTCTTCGGATCGCTGGGCGGCTCGGCGGCGCTGGCGATCCAGCCCTGCCAATGGCGGAGCACGAAGGCGCGCGCCGCCTCGAGCCCGCCATCGAGATAGAGGGCCGCGATCACCGCCTCCAAGGCATCGGCGAGCACCCCCGGATTGTCGCGGGCACCGGCATCGTTCTCGCCGCGTGACAGGAAGAGGTGGCCGCCGAGGCCGATCGAGCGCGCCACCTCGGCCAATGTCTCGCGACGCACCAGCTGAGCATAGCGCTTGGCGATGTCGCCTTCGCGCTCGGCCGGAAACCGATCGAGCAAAGCGTCGGCGACGATCAATCCGAGCACGCGGTCGCCGAGGAATTCCAGGCGCTCATAGCCGGCGCGCCCGCGTCCCACGGCGCTCCCATGGGTGAGCGCCTCCTGGATCAATCGCGGCCGGCGGAAGTTGTGGCCGACGACCGCCTCGATCGGGGCTAGTCGATCCCGTGGAACATCCGGCTGAACCGGGTGGCCAGCGGCCATTTCCAGATCTCCCAGAAGCGCGCTTCGCCCGAGGTCGAATAGAAGAGAAACTCGGCGCGTCCGACGAGGTTGACCGCGGGCACGTAACCAACGCCGTTGAGCACACGGGAATCGAGCGAGTTGTCGCGGTTGTCGCCCATGGCGAAATAATGTCCGGCCGGGACGACATAGACTTGCGTGTTGTCGAGCGGCGCATCATCGGAGAGCTCGATGATGCGGTGGCGCCGGCCGTTGGGCAGGGTTTCGATGTATTGCGTGTAGCGGATTGCCGCGCGCCCGTCGCCCTCGACGAAATCCTCGATGCGCTCGCGCTTCACCGGCTCGCCGTTGATGTTGAGCACACCCTTGATCATCTGGATGCGGTCGCCCGGCAGCCCGATGATGCGCTTGATGTAGTCGGTGGAGTTGTCGCGGGGCAGCTTGAACACCGCCACGTCGCCGCGCTGCGGCTCATGGAAGAGGATCCGCCCGGGGACGAGCGGCAGGCCGAACGGCAACGAATAGCGCGAATAGCCGTAGGAGAACTTCGAGACGAACAGATAGTCGCCGATGAGCAAGGTCGGGATCATCGATCCCGAGGGGATGTTGAAGGGCTCGTAGGCGGAGGTCCGAATGCCAAGGGCGATCAGCAGCGCATAGAGGACCGTTCGGATCGTGTCCCAGAGGCCGGCGGACTTCTTGGCGGTGGACAAGGTCTTCATCGCTGCTTTCGAGCCCAAAGCGAGGCCATTCGGGGGTTGAACGAGGCGAGGTATGCCAGAGCCGGCCAGGGGTGGCAAGCCGGGAGCTTAGCTCGAGGCCGGCACGGCCGAGATCACTACGATCGCCTGTGCGATCGGATGATCGTCGGTGATGCTGAGATCGATACGCGGCGCCATTCCAGGGGGCGTCAGCTCCTTGAGGCGGAGTGCGGCCCCCCCGGTGAGCGCCATGGTCGGCCGGCCGCTGGGGAGATTGACGACGCCGAGATCGCGCCAGAACACGCCCTTGCGAAAGCCGGTGCCGAGCGCCTTCGAGCAGGCCTCCTTGGCCGCGAAGCGCCTGGCATAGCTGGCCGCAGGGTTGGCGCGGCGCTCCGAGCGCCGGCGCTCGGTCGAGGTAAAGACGCGCTGCAGGAACCGATCGCCGAAGCGCTCCAGCGTGCGCTCGATCCGGCGAATGTCGACGAGGTCGCTGCCGAGGCCGAGGATCATCTACGAACGCTAAGGTACGGGGCAAACAGCAAGACCCTCACCCTCCCGCGCAGACGCGGGCCCCTCCCTCTCCCGCATTGCGGGAGAGGGTGCCGAGCGCCAGCGAGGCGGGTGAGGGTCAACGTTCAATGATCTCTGTTGAGACGATTGCGTCAAGCTCCGCTCGCCCCCGTGGCCTGGGCGCGGGCTTGGTCCATGAGCGCGCGCATGCGCCTAATCGCGCTGTCGAGCCCGGAGAAGATCGCCTCGCCGACGAGGAAATGGCCGATATTGAGCTCGACGATGGTGGCGATCGCGGCCACTGGGCCCACGGTCTCGTAGCTGAGGCCATGGCCGGCATGGCATTCGAGCCCGAGGCGGTCGGCGATGGCGGCGGCCTGGGTCAGCCGCGCCAGCTGGCGCTGGCACTCCGCCCCCTCGGCATGGCAGTAGGCTCCGGTGTGGAGCTCGACCACCGGTGCCCCCAGCCATTTCGCCGTCTCCAGCGCCTTGGGATCGGGTTCGATAAAGAGCGAAACGCGGATCCCGGCGGCGCTGAGCTGGCTCACATAGGGTTTCAGGTGGTTGCCGAGGCGCACCACGTCGAGGCCGCCTTCGGTCGTGACCTCGGTGCGCTTCTCCGGGACCAGGCAAGCCGCGTGCGGACGGTGGCGCAAGGCGATCGCCAGCATTTCTTCCGTCGCCGCCATCTCCAGATTGAGCGGCCGGTCGATCTCTCGCGCCAGGCGCGCGATGTCGTCGTCGGAGATATGGCGCCGATCCTCGCGCAGATGCGCGGTGATGCCGTCGGCGCCGGCCTTGGCGGCGAGCCTTGCGGCACGAACCGGGTCGGGGTGCTTGCCGCCGCGCGCATTGCGGATGGTCGCCACGTGGTCGATGTTGACGCCCAGGCGAAGGGTCCGAGTCTGATTCATGGTGCCAGGCAGCTCCTGCTGAACAGTTGCGTCTCTATGGGCCGATGCAAACGGCGATCATCACCCGCGCGCGCGCTCGACCGAGTTGATCACCGGATTGGCGCGAAGCGCCGCGATGATGTTGGTCAGGTGCTTGACGTTGCTGACCTCGACGTCGATCAGCATGTCGAAGAAGTCGAGCGAGCGGTTGGTGATCTTGAGGTTGGTGATGTTGCCTTGGTTCTTGCCGATGACCGTGGTGAGCGCGCCCAGGCTGCCGGGCTCGTTGGCGATGGTCACGGTCAAGCGGCCGACATGCTTGTCCGGATCCTCGCCCGCGGTATCCCAGGCGACGTCGATCCAGCGCTCGGGCGTTTCGGCAAAGCTCTCCAGGCTCTCGCAGTCGATCGTGTGGATGGTGACGCCCTTGCCGGTGGTGACGATGCCGACGATGCGGTCGCCGGGGAGCGGATGGCAGCAGCGCGCGAAATGCAGCGCCATGCCCGGGATCAGCCCGCGGATCGGCAGCGCATCCGACTTGCCCTTGTTGGCGCGTCCGCGCGCCCGGGCAAGCGGCACCACCTTCGCCTCCGGGCGCGCCTGCTTCAGTCCCGGGAAGACCGCGTGCAGCACCTCGCGGTCGCTCTTGAAGCCTTCGCCGACCTGGGCGTAGAGGTCCTCGACCTCCTCGGCCTCGAAGATCTTGAGCACGCCGTCGAGCGCCTTCTCGGAGAAGGGATAGCCTTCCTGGCGGAACGCCTTCTGCAGGATCGCCTTGCCGAGATCGACGAATTCCGCCCGCTTCTGGGTGCGCACGAAGCGGCGGATGCGCGCCTTGGCCTTGCCGGTGACGACGAACTGCTCCCAGGTCGGCGACGGGGTCTGGGTCTTCGAGAGGATGATCTCGACCTGGTCGCCGTTGTGGAGCTCGGTGCGCAAGGGCGCGATGCGGCCGTTGATCTTGGCCCCGACGCAGGTATCGCCCACCTGGCTATGGACGGCATAGGCGAAGTCGACCGGAGTGGCACCCCGCGGCAGCGCGATCAGATCGCCCTTGGGCGTGAAGCAGAACACCTGATCCCTGAACATCTCGAGCTTGGTGTGCTCGAGGAACTCCTCGGGTCCGGAGGCATGCTCCAGGATGTCGAGGAGCTCGCGCAGCCAGCGATACTGCTTGCCGTCCTTGGTGGCGTTGCCCTGCTTGTAGATCCAGTGCGCCGCCACGCCGAGCTCGGCCACGTCGTGCATCTCGCGGGTGCGGATCTGCACCTCGATGCGCTGGCGCTCGGGCCCGATCACGCTGGTATGGAGCGAGCGGTAGTCGTTGGGCTTCGGGGTCGAGATGTAGTCCTTGAACCGTCCCGGCACGACCGGGTATTCGGCATGGATGATGCCGAGCCCCTGGTAGCTTTGCTCGATGCGGTCGACCACCACGCGGAACGCCATGATGTCCGACAGCTGCTCGAAGCTGACGTTCTTGCGCTGCATCTTCACCCAGATCGAATAGGGCGTCTTCTCGCGGCCCGAGACCCAGGCGTCGAGCCCGCCCTTGGCCAAGGTCTGGCCCAGCGCCTCGATGACCCGCGGCACCAGATTGCCGCCCCGCTCCTTGAGGAACGCCAGGCGGGCGATGATGCTGTCGCGCGCATCCTTGTTGAGCTCGCCGAAAGCCAGGTCTTCCAGCTCGTCGCGCATCGCCTGGATGCCGATGCGCTCGGCGAGCGGCGCGTAGATCTCCATGGTCTCCATCGCGATCCGGCGACGCTTCAACGGATCATCGATGTGGTGGAGGGTCCGCATGTTGTGCAGCCGGTCGGCCAGCTTCACCAGGAGGACGCGGATGTCCTCCGACATCGCCAGCACCAGCTTGCGGAAATTCTCCGCCTGCTTGGCATGGTCGGACTGCAGCTCGAGGCGATTGAGCTTGGTGACGCCGTCGACCAGCCGGCCGATCTCCTTGCCGAAGAGACCCTCGATCCCTTCCAAGGTCGCGTCCGTGTCCTCGATGGTGTCGTGCAGGAGGGCGGTGATGATGGAGGCGCTGTCGAGCTTCATGCCGGTCAGGATGCCGGCCACTTCCAAGGGATGGGCGAAATACGGGTCGCCGGAGGCGCGGGTCTGGGAGCCGTGCGCCTTCATGGCGAACACATAGGCTCGGTTGAGCGCCTCTTCCTCGGCGTTCGGATCATACGCCTTGACGCGCTCGACCAGCTCGTATTGGCGGATCATCGCATGCGGCCCCGACACGGCACCCGCGGCGCGGGCCGAGGTGCCCGACCGCAAGGCGATTGGGACGAGGCGGGCCCTCTACTCTGCGAGAGGGGGCTCGGCCTCGTCTTCGATGTTCGGCTCGGCGGCCTCCTCGGCCACCTCGTCATCGTCCTCGCCCAAGGCCTCCGCGGCATCGGCACGCACGATGTCGGCCGTCAGCGCCGCCTCGCCCTCGATGAAGTCGGCGACCTCTTCCTCCGGCTCGTCGATCTCGACGTGCTTTTGCAGGCCCTTGACCAGCGCGTTGCGGAGCAGGTCGAGCTCGACCGTCTGGTCGGCGATCTCACGCAGCGCCACCACGGGGTTCTTGTCGTTGTCGCGTTCCAAGGACAAGCTGGCGCCGGCGCTGATGTCGCGCGCGCGTTGGGCGGCGATCATGACCAGCTCGAACCTGTTGGGTACTTGCAGGACGCAGTCTTCAACCGTTACGCGCGCCATCGGGCGATTCTCCAAAGTGAGCCATTGAGAATAAGCTTATTACAATAGGGATCGTGCCTACGCTATGCAATGCAGAAGGCAAATCGTCGCAGACTCCGCGGGTTTTTCGCCTCACCCACGTTTGATGACGGGCTTACTTGACACTTCCGCGACATGATGTTGTCTTCGCGAAGCGAGGATTGCGGTGATTTGTCATGCTTTGTTGAATTGGTCATTTTCTTCCAAGCGTTAGTCCACACGCAAAAGGATAATTACCAATGATTTTCTATCCCCAGGAACGAATTGCCATGTTCATCGACGGCGCCAACCTCTATGCCGCCGCCCGAGCCCTTGGCTTCGACATCGACTATCGCAAGCTCTTGGATCTGTTCGCGAGCAAGGGCCGGCTCATCCGCGCCTTCTATTACACGGCCCTCATGGAAGATCAGGACTATTCCCCGATCCGCCCGCTGGTCGATTGGCTCGATTACAACGGCTACACCATGGTGACGAAGCCGATGAAGGAATTCACCGACGCCTCCGGCCGGCCCAAGCGCAAGGGCAACATGGATATTGAGCTCGCCATCGACGTCTTGGAGATGGCGCCCCATCTCGACCATATCGTGCTGTTTTCCGGCGATGGGGACTTTCGCCGCCTGGTGGAAGCCACCCAACGCAAGGGCGTGCGCGTGAGCGTGGTGTCAACCCTGCGCTCGCAGCCGCCGATGGTGGCCGACGAGCTCCGGCGCCAGGCCGACAGCTTCGTCGAGCTGGCCGATCTCGCCCCGCACATCTCCCGCGTCCATCAGGGCCCGCGCGAGCCGATGCCAGTCCGCGAGGAGCCCGGGCGCCCGGCGGCGGCGCAGTAGGAGATCGCGCGGCTGGTTTCCGGTCTGGCGCCGTGTGCCCCCACCCCAACCCTCCCCCACGCTCACGCGTGAGGGAGGGGGCCGAACAGCGCAGTTTCGTGCCCCCTCCCTCGCCGCCAGGCGGGGGAGGGTTGGGGTGGGGGCTCGCCGCGAGCTGAGCGCTCCATGGACGCCGAGGCGCCCGCCCGCGACTGCCCGCTCTGTCCGCGCCTCGCGGAGTTCCGCCAAACGCAGCGTCAGCACCACCCCGACTGGCACAATGCGCCGGTCGCGTCCTTCGGAGCCGGGACGGCGCGGCTCTTGATCGTCGGGCTCGCCCCGGGCTTGAAGGGCGCCAACCGCACCGGCCGGCCGTTCACCGGCGACTATGCGGGCGAGCTGCTCTATCCCATGCTGATCCGCCACGGCTTTGCCCGCGGCGACTACGCTGCCAGGCCCGATGACGGACTCGAGCTCGTCGACTGCCGGATCACCAATGCGGTCCGCTGCGTGCCGCCGGCGAACAAGCCGACCCCGGCGGAAGCCACAATCTGCCGCCGGTTCCTCATCGCCGAGATGGCGGCGATGCCGCGGCTGGAAGCAGTGCTGGCCTTGGGTGCCATCGCCCATGGCGCGGTGCTGAAGGCCTCGGGCGAGCGGCTGGCCGCGCATCCCTTCCGCCACGGTGCGCTCTATCGCCTGAAGCGGCCGCACTGGCTCGCCGACAGCTATCATTGCTCGCGCTACAACACCAACACCGGGCGGCTGACCGAGGCGATGTTCGCCGAGGTGCTGGCGCAGTTAAAGGCCACGCTTGACCGAGCACCGGGGCGCCCGGAGCAATCTGCCATCGAGTAGATGGTGGATCGGCGCGCACGAGGAGGGCGGACCGCTCTAGCGATTTCGGTTCAAAGCGGCAACGCGGTCGACCAGAGTCGCCAGCGCAGTAATGATCTCAAGCGCGATGCCTTGCGGTGCACCCTTGATGTTGTGCCGCACCATCGCCCGCAATGCGTCGATCTGCACGTTGAGAATTCTGAGCTGTCGTCCTGTTCGCTCGCTCGGGCGCTCGATCAGACGGCAAATCAACTCTGCCACATTGGAGATGGCCGGGTATCCGAAGCTGGCGCCTTCGCCGCGCAAGTTATGGGCGACTTCATAGATCTTCTTGGCAATGTCGGCGCTATCAGGGTGATCCGTCAGCTGGGGCAGCAGCACGCGCAACCGGTCAAGCGACTCCTTGGCGATGGTCCGATAGTTGACGCGCTGCAGGTGTCGCTTGGTCGCGCCTTCGGCCTTGGCAATGATGGCACGACCGCCCAACGGGACGCCTGGCCCGGTCTTGTCGCCCAGCTCGCGCGGCGGCTTGAGAAAGTCGGCCATCCAATCAGCCCACCAGATCGAGACCTTGTCAGCTCGAATGCCTAAGTCTTCCCCGTTGATCGTACGGAGCGGCGGAGGCAAAGAATCCCAAGTCTATAGGATTCATTCAACCGGGATTGAGGCAAGTGCTGCGCCCTCCGGGCAGCGGATCTCTACGTATTGCCGGAACACCAATACCGGGCGGCTGACCGAGGCGATGTTCGCGGAGGTGCTGGAGCGGCTACGAAGTACGCTAGGCTCGGAACCCAGGCGCCGTGGATAGCCCGAGAGCTTCGCGGCGCCTCGAATTAGGCCGGCCTTAAGACGTCGGCAGGGCCGTGCCGATCACGGCCCTGCCGATCCGTCTCAGAAGCGCGGCAGCTCCTTGTTGACGGTCTTCATCCACTTCTGCTGGAGCGCTTGGATCTCCTTGTTGGCCCACAGGAGATAGATCTCGGTGTTGAGCCAGCGCAAGAGGTCCGCATCGCCGCGACGCAGGCCAATGCCCATCGCCGCCTCGGCGACGACGAATTTGATTTCCAGCTTCGGGTCGCGGCCGATGATGGCGGCGGCGGTCGCGGCACTCGTCACCATGCCGTCGATCTGGCCGGCGAGCATCGCCTGGTTGGTCGAAGCGTCGTCGTCATAGCGCTGGATGTTGGTGCCTTCGACGGCCTTTTTGGTAGCGACGATGTCGTTGGTGGTCGACCGGGTGACGCCCAGGCGCTTGCCCTTGAAGTCATCCAGACTGGCGAGCGACAAGGCCTTGGGCGCCAGCGCCACCTGCTGATCGACATAGATCGCGTTCGAGTAGTTGATCGCCTTCGCCCGTTCGGCGGTGATCGAGAACGACGAGACCACGATGTCGACCTTGTTGGTGGTGAGGCTCGGGATGCGGGCGGCGGCGACGATGTCGACGAACTGCGCCTTCACGCCGAGATCGCGGGCGATGAGCTTGCCCATGTCCACATCGAAGCCGTCGGGCTCCATGGTGGCATTGGTGATGCCGAAGGGTGGGGTGCCGAGCGAGACGCCGATGACCAGCGTGCCCCTCTTGATGACCTCATCCAGCGTGCTCTGGGCGTAGGCGGATGCCGAGGCGAATCCGACGAAGGCGAGCGCGGCGACGGCAGCAATCAATCTTTTCACGAGTTCCTCCCTAATCGATGAGTGGTACCGGACGACGACCGAGGAGCCGCGCCTCGAGGGCACGGCTCGCAAGAGACAGCGGAAAGCAGAGCGAGAAGTAGAAGACGGCGACCGTCATGAACACCGGCAGCGGCTGGAACGTAGCGTTGCTGACGATCTGACCGGCGCGGGTCAGCTCCGTGTAGCCGATGATCGAGGCGAGTGCCGTGTTCTTGACCAGCTGGACCAGGAACCCGACCGTCGGCGGCACGGCCGAGCGCACTGCCTGCGGGACGATGATCAGCAGCATGGTCTTCGGCCAGTCGAGGCCGAGCGCGTAGGCGCATTCCCATTGCCCTTTCGCGATCGACTGCAGCGCCCCCCGCCAGATCTCGCCGAGGAAGGCGCTGGCATAGAGCGTGAAGGCGATCGCCGCCGCCATCAGCGGCGGCACCTGCAGCCCGAGTGCCGCGGCGCCGAAATAGGCGAGGAAGAGCTGAACCAGAAGCGGAGTCCCCTGGATCGCCGTGATGTAACCGCGTGCAAGCAAATTGAGGGGGACGCTCGGCGCCGTCCGCAGCAAGGTAAGCAGCAGGCCCCCGACGGTGCCGCCGAGGAAGGCGAGCGAGGACAGCATCAACGTCCAGAGCGCCGCCTGGCCGAGGAAGAAGACGTGATTGGCCGAGAAGGTCTGGAACATCGTCCGGCCCTCAGCCCCCGGCGTGACGGAAACGGAAGATCACGCGGTCGAGGCGGGCGAAGGCGGTGCGGAACATCAACGTGAAGGCGAGATAGACCGCGGCGACGACGATGAAGGCTTCGAAGGCGCGGAAGGTCAGGCCTTGGATATCGGCGGCCGCACCGGCAAGCTCGGGCGTCGAGATTGTCGAGCAGACCGATGAGGCCAGCATCAAGAGGATGAATTGGCTGGTGAGTGCCGGATAGACCGCGGCCAGCGCCGGCGTCAGGATGACGTGGCGGAAGATCAGGAGCCGCGAAAGGCCGAGCGCGCGGGCCGCCTCCACCTGGCCTCGTTCCACCGTCTCGATGCCGGCGCGCAGGATCTCCGTTACATAGGCGCCGGCATAGATGGTGAGCGCCAGGATCGAGGCGGCGACCGACGTCAGCCGGATGCCGAGCGCCGGCAGGCCGAAATAGACGATGTAGATCTGCACCAGGAACGGCGTATTGCGGATCGCCTCCACGTAGACAATGACCGCGCCGCGCAGAATCGGATTGCGGCTCCGTTGCGCCAGCGCGCCGAGAAGGCCCACGGTCATGCCGAGGATCATGGCGGCGGCGGAGAGTGCCAGGGTCAGTGCCGCACCCTTCGCCAGGAGATCGCCGCGAGCGAAGGTGCCCGAGAAGTCGAAGTAGAACATTTTCCGCCTGGTCTGTTTCGTCTGGGCGGTGTGTCCCGCCTTCGCCTGCATGGATGCGCCAACGCCCCTGGGGTCGGCTCAGCTCCGTCGTCGCTTCGAGGATGTGGGGCCGGACGCCGACGCCGTCTTCACAGCGGACCGAGAGATCATCTCCCGCACGATCGCGTCGCGGGCCTGGGCGAGGTGCCGGCGCAAGGCACGCTCCGCCTCGTCCTGGTTGCCGGCGGCAAGTGCCACCAGAATCGACTGATGCTCGTCCATCGTCCCTTGGGCCCGGTCAAGGCGCATGGAGAAGCGGCGGACCAGATGCGACTGGTCGATCAGCGCGGCATGGATGGCGGCAAGCCGACGATTCCCGGTCGCCGACACGATGAGCACGTGGAACCGGTTATCGGCGGCCAGCGCCGCATCGGCGCGGACGATGCGCCCGCGCTCGCAGGCGGAGGTGAAGTCGGCAATGCTCCGGGTGAGGTCGCCGAGGAGGGGACGCTCAGCGCCCGCACCGATCAGCATGCGGACGGCGGCAGCCTCGACGATCTCGCGCGCCTCGTAGAGGTCGGCGACGTCGGCGGCATCGAATTCGCGGATGACGGTGCCGCGCCGCGGCAGCACCTCGACCAGCCCCTCGCTCTCCAGTTGCTTCAGCGCCTCCTTGATCGGCGAGACGCTCACCGTCAGCTCCTCGGCGAGACGGTCGACGTCGAGGCGATGACCGGGCTCGAACTCGAGCGCCAGAATGCGGCGTCTCAGCTCGGTGTAGCTCTGAACGGCAAGGGTTTCCCGGATGATCGCCAAGGTAGGCCAGTCTGAAATTTAAAATTTCAGTTGGAGGATGAAGGGCGGTTCGGATCCTGTCAATGACCGGCCCCGGGCATCATCATTGCTCCGCTTCGCCCTGTGCGGATCTGCCGTCTGGGACCACGAGGCGCGGATCATTGGCCTCGCCTCCGGCCTCAGGAGCGCGGGCTATGGCTCGCCGACGGCGATCCCTACGCGCGCCGCTTGACCGAAACGATGGTCGCCGATGTGCTGGAGCAGCTCACGGGGACGCTGGGCGCGCACCTACGGCACGCCTGAGCAAACAGAGAGCTGCCGGTCTCGCCCGTTGAAGGCTCTTGAGGAATCCCCCTTGGCCTTTCGGCCAAGGGGTAATCCTTCGAGTGGATAAACCACCTTACCGTGGTTTCCCAACCGACTCCCGACGCAGAGATTGCAACCCCTCCTATGCAATGTCAATAATCGCTGACTTGTGGATAACTCGGCGAATCCGATGGCAACAGCCGCAAACCTTCGAAAAGGCCTGATCTTAGGCCTCGATCTTGGAATCGGCTCGTGCGGATGGGCCGTCATCGACGAGACGAAGCCTGCGGGCCGCATCATCGACATGGGCGTGCGGACCTTCGATGTGCCCGAAACCGATAAAGAGCGAACACCGACCAATCAGCTTCGCCGCGAACATCGAGGGCTTAGGAGAGTCATCGGACGCCGACGCCAACGCATGAACGGGCTGCGGCAACTTTTCCAAGACGCGGGATTGATTGCCGACGACCGCAAGGGCGCGCTCAAGATTCGGGGCCTCGATCCTTGGGCATTGAGAGCGGATGGGCTGGAGCGGAAGCTGACCGGACCGGAATTGGCCGTGGCGCTCGGCCACATTGCGAAGCATCGCGGTTTCAAGTCAAACAGCAAGCGCGATCGCGGCGCGAACGCGCCCAAGGATTCCTCGAAGATGCTGGGCGCGATTGACGCTACGCGCGAGCGTATGAAGACCTACCGCACGGTTGGCGAGATGTTTGCCAAGGACCCAGCGTACATCGCCCGCAAACACAATCGAGATGGCGACTTCACCCGATCGATTCTCCGCGGCGATCAAGAGCAGGAGGTACGCATCCTGTTCGAACGCCAGCGTGCCGCCGGCAATGTCATGGCGACCGCAGAGCTGGAGGCAAGGTTCACCGACGCGGCTTTCTATCAGCGACCCTTGGCCGACAGCGAGGACAAGGTCGGCGAATGCCCGTTCGAGCCAGGCGAAAAACGGGCGGCGAAGCGATGCTATTCATTTGAGCTATTTCGCTTGCTCTCGCGGCTCGCGGCGGTGCGCATTCAATCGTTCTCGGAAGAGCGGGCGTTGACGCCAGAAGAAATCGACGCCGCAAGCAAGGATTTCGGCGCGTTCCGAGGAATGACCTTCAAGCGAATGCGCAAGCGTATAGAACTACACGAAGAACAGCGCTTTGCCGGTGTCCCGCTCGACGACGAGGGACGACGCGACGTCGTCGCAAGGACCGGCGACATGGCTTCCGGCACCTATGCGCTCCGGAAGATCCTGGGCAGCGCCTGGAGAACGTTGCTGGCTGCCCCCGGCACGCTCGACCGGATCGCTTTCGTACTCTCCTTTCGCGAAGACCCGAAGTCGATCCGCGCCGGTCTCGATGAGATCGGTCTCGATCAAGTCATCGTCGACGCCGTGATGAAGGGCGTGGAGGACGGGGACTTCGGCCAGTTCAGCGGAGCGGGCCATATCTCCGCCAAAGCGTGCCGGAAGCTGATTCCCCATCTCAAGCACGGTCTTGTCTATTCGCGAGCGTGCGAAGAAGTGCCTGGTTACAATCACGCTGCGCCGCCCGAGGCCGATCCAAGCAAGATTGGCAGTCCCGTTGCCCGCAAGGCGCTGACGGAGGCAATCAAGCAAGTGCGTGCCGTCATACGCGAGCACGGCTTGCCGGAGCACGTTCACATCGAGCTCGCACGCGACGTCGGGAAGAGCAAGGAAGAGCGCGACGAGATAAGGATCGGCATCGACAGGCGCAATAGGGAAAAGGACCGCCTCCGCGAGCATTTCCTGGAAACGGTCGGGAGCGAAGCAACGAGCGGCGAAGACCTCCTCCGCTTCGAGCTCTGGCGCGAGCAGAACGGCCGTTGCCTCTACACAGACCGGGTAATCCATCCGAACGCCATCGTCGCGTCAGACAACTCGGTGCAGATCGATCACATTCTGCCGTGGAGCCGCGCTGGCGACGATTCGTTCGTCAACAAAACGCTGTGCCTTGCGAGCGCCAATCAGCAAAAGAAGGGCCGCACACCTTGGGAATGGTTCAAGGCCGAGCGGACCGATGCCGAGTGGGCGGCCTTCGCCGAGGGCATCGAAACCAACAAAAGCATGAAGGGCCGCAAGAAGCGCAACTACCTTCTCAAGGATTCGTCGATTCTCGAGGAGAAGTTCCGTCCGCGAAACCTCAACGACACGCGCTACGCTTGCCGTCTCTTGGCCGATGTGGTGGCGCGGATGTACCCAGACGATGGGCGGCGTCATGTTCTCGCCCGGCCCGGCCGCTTGACGAGCCTGTTGCGCAGGGGATGGGGCGTCCAAGACTTGAAGAAGGACGCGGATGGCAAACGCGTCGATGACGACCGCCACCACGCGCTCGACGCGCTCGTCGTCGCAGCGACGACGGAGGGCGAACTGCAAGAGCTGACTCGCGCGTTTCAGGAAGCGGAAAAGCTCGGCGCGCATCGCGACTTCAAAAGGCTTGATCCGCCATGGCTCGGTTTTGCAGCGGAGGCAAGAGCGAAGCTCGACGCCGTCTTCGTCTCGCGGGCCGAGCGACGGCGCGCACGCGGAGAAGCGCATGGCGCAACCATCCGTCAGATCGTCGAGACCGATGGAAAGCATATCGTCTATGAGCGCAAAAGCGTCGACGCGGTGACGGAAAGCGATCTGGCGCGAATCAAGGATGCCGAGAGAAACGCCAAGCTGGTCGGAGCGCTCCGGGAATGGATCGCGGCCGGCAAGCCGAAAGACCGGCGCCCGCTGTCTCCAAAGGGAGATCCCATCGCGAAGGTTCGACTGCGGACCAACAAGAAGGCTGACGTCCTCATACGCAGTGGCGTTGCCGATCGGGGGGAAATGGTGCGCGTCGATGTCTTCCGAAAGAAGAACCGGAGGAATTTGTGGGAGTATTTTTTTGTTCCGGTCTACCCGCATCAGGTGGCCAACGCAATGGATTGGCCGACGCCGCCAAACAAGGCCGTGCAGGGTAACACGCCGGAAGAGCTGTGGCCCGACGTGGACGAGACCTACGAGTTTCGCTGGAGCCTCTATCCGCTGAGCTTCGTTGAGCTGATAAAGTCCGACGGCGAAGTGATCGAGGGTTACCTGCGAGGTGTCAACCGCAACACGGGAGCATTGGCGGTCTCTCCCCATCACACCAAACAGGAGGTTCGAGACGGTATTGGCGGTAGGACGCTCAAGGATTTACGCAAGTTCACCGTTGATCGCCTCGGTCGCCGCTTCGAGATTGCGCGGGAGATCCGCACATGGCATGGCGCGGCCTGCACGTAACGAAGCCGTCGCGGCTGGCTTTGGCCGACGGACAAGTGACGATCGCCCAAGACGATGGGGACGTGCGCGTCCCGCTCGAAGATCTTGCCTGGATCGTCCTCGATACGCCGCAATCTACTTTGACCGGAAGCTTGCTTTCCGCGTGCATGTCGGCGGGCATTGCATTGATCGCGACCGACGAGACTCACACGCCGTCCGGCGTCCTGCTACCCTTTCACCGGCATTTCCGTCAGGGTGAGATCGCGCATCGGCAGGCGGCTATAGGCGCGCCCCTGAAGAAGCGGCTCTGGCGAAGGATCGTGCGCGCCAAAATCGAAAATCAGGCGGAAGCGCTCCACGTCGCCCACCGCGGCGGCGCGCGCACGCTTCGGGAAATGGCGCATCTCGTCGGGTCCGGCGACCCGCGCAACGTCGAGGCAAGGGCAGCCAGGTATTATTGGACGCAGCTATGGCCCGAGTTCCGCCGCGAGGATGGCGGGGATAAGCGGAACAAGCTGCTGAATTACGGCTACGCCGTTGTTCGGGCCGGCGTTGCTCGCTCGCTCGTGGCTGCGGGCCTGCTTCCGGCCTTCGGCCTCAACCATGCGAGCGTCACGAACGCCTTCAATCTCGCAGACGACATCGTCGAGCCGTTTCGGCCCTTCGTCGACTCCCTGGCGTGGAAGACGGCGGATGCGGGCCGGCCGTCGCGTGACGACCTCACAATCGACGACCGGCGCGCCATGGCGGGCGTTCTTCTCGCCGAAGCCAAGATGTCGGACGAAACCGTGACGTTGCTCGTGGCCGCCGAGAGGACGGCGGAATCGCTGGTGCGTGCGATGGAGGGCTCGACGGCTGATATTCTCGAGCTCCCGGCTTTTGCTTCTCGAGCGTGAGCGCTTTTGATGAAAGTCGAAGAGGTCCGCATCTTGTGGATGTTCGTTTTCTTCGATTTGCCGGTCGGGACCAAGGGCGAGCGGCGCGCCGCGACGCGTTTCCGCAATTTTCTGAAGGACGACGGTTATATGATGCTGCAATGGTCGGTATATGCGCGCGTGTGCCGCGGCGAGGAGGCGGCCGAGAAGCACGTTCAGCGCGTCACCAAGAATTTGCCGGGAAAAGGCAGCGTGCGAGCCCTGCAAGTGACCGATAAGCAATACGGTCGGATGCGACTGTTGCTCGGAGAGATGACGAAAAATGAGAGAGTCGCCCCTCAGCAGATGGTCCTGCTCTGATTTCGGCCTCGGTAAGAAGGCAAAAATCAGAGCATTTCCAATAGCTTCGATCGCTGGGAGCCTACCGGATGGGAGTCGGTAGGGAAACCACGGCGCGGGGGTCCCTTGAGCCGTACAGATAGGCAGCCTACCGGATGGGAGTCGGTAGGGAAACCACGGCAGCTTGGATCGCGCCTCGACAGGAGACAGCAGCCTACCGGATGGGAGTCGGTAGGGAAACCACGGCGAAAATGCATCGACCTGGAAGGGGCGACGGAGCCTACCGGATGGGAGTCGGTAGGGAAACCACGGCCGGCAATTACGATGTCGTCGGGATGCGGGCAGCCTACCGGATGGGAGTCGGTAGGGAAACCACGGCGAACTGCGTCCCGGTGTTTATCGCCAGACGAGCCTACCGGATGGGAGTCGGTAGGGAAACCACGGCC
>JACQAG010000084.1 GCA_016195085.1 Pseudomonadota bacterium
CCCGCTCGATCAGCCAATCCGCCCGTGCCGCAACCCGAACGTCCCCAAAGGCCATGGCAAAGCCTCCGGCAAAACCAGCCCTACTCCTTTGAATCAGATTCGCATTCACCACGGAATCATTTCCGTGAACGCCATAGCCCATGGGGAGAGGTCGCGAGCGATCCCGAGCGGGTGAGGGGAAGCGGTAGGTGGGACGCTCGGTGAGGCACAGCATGCGGCCATCGCCACCCCTCACCCCAGCCCTCTCCCTATGGGAGAGGGAGAAGGAATGCGATGCCGATCTGCCTCCATCAGCGCTCGCGCTGATACTGGATCGCCGCGTTCTTGTACCAGTTGGTGAATTTGAGGACGCCCTGTTCGGCTAGCTCGGAATAGGGACCGGGGATGTAGGAGGCGGCGTTGACGCCGCGCTGGTTGTTCTCGGCGAGCCAGCGGTCCTGCAGATTGGTCTTGTCCCAGACCTCGATCAGCTTGGCGAGGTCGTAGTCCACGCCTTCGACGGCGTCCTTGTTGACGACCCATTTGGCCGTTACCACCGTCTCCTCGGGCGCGGTCGGCAGCGCCTGGAAGAAGAAGACATAGTCGCCCACCGCGTGATTGAAGCAATTCGGCTGCATCGCCCAGCGCATGGAGCCGACGTCGCCGTCGCCGGTCCGGCCGAGGGGCTTTGCCACGGCGGGACTTCCATCCATGGTGATGGATTTGGCGTCCCCCAGCAGCGGAAAGCGCGAGGCTTCCCAGAACGCGCCGCTCACCGGCCCCGAGGGCAGTCCTTCAGCTTCGCAGCGCGCCGCGAACTCCCGACGTCTCGCCTCGCGCTCCGCATCATCGCCGTCGACGCCGCGGGCGGGAAAGCTGCGCACCAGCTCCCGGTGCTTGGCGGGGCAGTGATAGCACTCCCGCGCGTTCTCCATGACCAGCTTCCAGTTCGCCTTCTCAACCAGGGTGGCGGTGTGGGCGAGCTTGGCGTTCTGCAGATCGTGGGGCGCCAGCAGCCTCTCGATGGCGCTTCGGAACGGCGCCAAATCCGGCGGCGAGGGGGCGAGCGAGACATAGACCACGCCCGCCACCGTCTCGGCCGCGACCGGAACCAGGCCGTGGCGGTCGGGCTCGAAGCTTTCCTGCATGCGACCGGCATAGACGAGCTTGCCGCCGAGATCGTAGGTCCATTGGTGATAGGGACAGACCAGTCGGCGGAGGCTGCCCTTCTCCTCCTGGCAGATCTGCGCGCCGCGATGGCGGCAGGTATTGAAGAAAGCGCGGATGCGGCCCGCCTCGTCGCGGAGGATGACGATCGGCGAGGTGCCGACGATCATGGTCAGGAAATCGCCGGGTTCGGGAATCTCGATCTCCAGGCATGCCTGCAGCCAATGCCGGTGGAAGATCGCGCGCAGATCGAAGTCGTAGAGAAGACGATCGTTATAGAAAGGCTGCGGCAGGGTGTGGCCGGGTTTGCACGCTTCCAGCAGACGATCGATCGTCGAGGCGCCGATGGGCGCGTCTTCCGCGTAGGCCCGCTTCGAGGTCATTCCTATTTCCTTCTGTCGCCAACAAGCGTTGTTGATTCCGAATGGGTTCCCACTAACCGAAGAGGCGCTCCGGGATGACCCAGCCATCGACCACGGCGAGCTGCATGCTGGTGCCCTCCGCGGGTGCTTCGTGGGCGGGCAGAGCGACCCAGAGCGGCATCTCGGCGCGCCCATCGGCGATCGCCTCGACCAGCACGCTCCCGCCTCGATAGATGACCCGGTGCACGCGGGCGGCAATCGAATCCGCCCCGGCCGCGACGATCTTGAAGCTCTCCGGCCGAAGACAAAGCGGGCCGGCGCCCGGGGCTTGGCCGGTCTCGGCGCGTACTTGGATCTGCTTGCCGAAGGCCTCGACCGTGACCTGTCCGGCGCGCTCCCGCTCCAACACGCGCGATGGCACCACCGTGCCGCCGCCGACGAAGCGCGCGACCATGGTCGTCGCCGGCTCGCGGTAAAGGCCCTCAGGCGATGCCACCTGGACGAGACGTCCGCCATCCATGACCGCGATCCGATCCGCCAGCGCCATGGCCTCGCTCTGATCGTGGGTGATGTAGATCATGGTTGCCCGGGTCGCCTTGTGCAGCGAGGCGAACTCGTCCTGGAGCGCCATGCGGAGATGCACATCGAGGCTCGCCAAGGGCTCGTCCAGGAGCACCAGCGAGGGTTCCATGATGAGGCAGCGCGCCAGCGCCACGCGTTGGCGTTGACCGCCGGAGAGCTCAGCCGGCCGCCGCTCCTCGAGGCCGGAGAGGCCGACGGTGGCCAAGCTCTGGTGGATGCGGCGCCGGTACTCCTCGCCGTTGACGCCCCGGACGCGGAGCGGATAGCCGACATTGCCGGCGACCGTCATGTGCGGCCAGAGCGCGTGCGACTGGAAGACGACGCCGATGCGCCGCCGCTCCGCCGGCATGTGCTGGCCCCGGCCGGAGACCAGCGTGGCGCCGACGTGAATGGCGCCGGCA
This sequence comes from Pseudomonadota bacterium, assembly GCA_016195085.1. NCBI lineage: Bacteria > Pseudomonadati > Pseudomonadota > Pseudomonadota bacterium. Next base: position 2,492 of record JACQAG010000084.1, read on the forward strand.
TCGAGCTCTTCGAAGCCGGCGATCAACCGGAGGAGCGTGGTCTTGCCGCAGCCGGAGGGGCCCAGGATCGCCACGAACTCGCCGTCGGCCACATCCAGATCGAGATCGGCCACCGCCTGGGTCGCCCCGAAGCGCTTGGCGGCCTTGGCGACGGTCAAGCCTGCCATGGCAAGATCCCCGGCGGCAGGCGACGCGAGAAGAACCAGCCTGCGGCCATGGCGGCCACGGTGGCGATCACGGTGAGCACGGCGACGGCAGCGGCCGAGACCGAGTCCCCGCCCTGCTCCAAGGCGAAGAGGATGACCCCCACCGTCTCAGCCCCGGCCGACCACAACAGGGCCGAGACGGTGAGCTCGCTGAAGGAGATCAGGAAGACGAGGATGGCACCGGCCGCGGCGGCGGGCGCCACCAAGGGCAGGATCACCTCCAGCCAGCGCCGGAAGAATCCGGCCCCGGCCGACTCCGCCGCCTCTTCGAGCGCGCGGTCGAGCTGGCGATAGCCCGCCACCGCCGGGCGCAAGGCGATCGGCAGGAAGCGGGCGAGGTAGGCCGCGAAGATGATCCAGAGGGTGTTGTAGAGGGAGATGCCCAGGATCGGCAGCGGCTTCAGGAAAATGAGGATCATGGCGACGGCGAGCACGACACCCGGGAGCGCATAGGGAATATCGGCCACGTAACCGGTGAGCCGGGCGAGGCGGCTGCCGCGCCAGGCGATGAAATAGCCCAAGAGCGAAGAAACCGCCATCAGCGCCAAAGCCGCGCCGGCGGCAAGGGCGAAGCTGTTGCGGAAGGCGCGGCGGGTGGCGCCATGTTCGAACAGCACATAGGCATAGTGCTCGAGAGTGGAGCCTTTCCAGGTGAGCCGGACGCCGTAGGCCGGCGTCAGCGAGGTCGCAACCAGCGAGGCCAGCGGCAGGACGAGGACGAGGGCAAGGAAGCTCCATGAGGCGACCTCGATCGGCCGGCGCCAGCGGCCGAGCGGCCACAGCGTGCGGGCCCCACCCTCGGGGATGAGCCTGGCCTCGCCGCGGAGCAGCCAGCCTTGCAGCGTGATTCCGGCAATGACGATGCCGCCCAAGAGCAAGGAGAGGGCGGCGACCTCCGAGAGCACCGCCGGGCCGAAGCCGGCCAGGCGCTGATAGATGAGGGTGGTCAGCACCGTGTAGCCGCCGGGGATGCCGAGAAGGGCCGGAATGCCGAAATTGCCGATGGCGGAGGTCAACGCCAGCATGGCGCCGGCGGCGAGGCTCGGCATCATCAGGGGCAGGATCACGGTTGTTAGAATGCGCGTGCGCCCGGCGCCGGCGGATTCCGCCGCCTCGATCAGCTCCCTGGGCAAGCCCCTCAATCCGGCGCGCAAGGTCAAGAACACCAAGGGCGCGTGCTGCAGCCCCAGGAGGAGCGCGATGCCGCCCGGCCCATGCAGCGGATTGGGCGAGCCCGGCGCCGGTGCTATGCCGATTGCGGCCAAAAGCGGGCTCGACGGCCCGAAGACCTGCAGCCAGGCGAGCGCCGTTACTTGCGGAGCGATCAAGAGCGGCAGCATGAAGGCGAACACCAGCAGCGCCTTGCCGCGGATGTCGGTCAAGCCGATGGTGAGCGCGATCGTCCCGCCGATGGCAAGGGACAGCACCGTGCCGGCGATCGCGGTTGCGAGCGTGTGGCGGAGTGCCACCCAGGTCTGCGGCCTGGCGAAGGCGCCGGCGACGATCGCAAGATCGAGCCGTCCGCCGGGCGCCACTCCCTCGAGCGCCAGCCTGAGCAGCGGCCATAGCGACAGGACGGCGACAAGCGCAACGAGGAGGGCATAGACCCAGCGCTCGCTCCCGAAGCGCCAGGGATTCCAGGTTGTGTCCACTAGATTGGATTCCGATGGGACAGATCGACGACCCTAAGTTTCCCTTCACCCTAACCCTCTCCCCATGGCAGAGGGAACAGGAGTAGCCGCTCACCTCCTTCCGACTCCCCCTCCTCCAGGGAGGGGTGAGGGACCTTACGGTGCGCGCCTGGAGCTATCCGCCGAAGAGATCGGCGAATCTCCGCTTGTTCGCCTCGTCATGGGCGATCACGTCGGGGACGTCGACCGGCATCAGCTCGACCTCGTCGACCTTGGGAAAGCCCGTGGGCGGGTCGACGTCGCGGCGTGCCGGCAGGTAGCCCTGGCTCGCGGCCAAAGCCTGACCTTCCTTCGACAAGACGAAATCAATGAAGGCGCGCGCGGCGGCCGGATTGGGCGCGGTCTTCAGCATGGCGACGGGCTCGGTCACGGCGGAGACGCCTTCTTCGGGAAAAATGAAGTCGACCGGCGAGCCCTTCGCCTTGGCGTTCAATGCCATAAACTCGACGATGACGCCGTAGAACCGCTGGCCGCCGGCGACCGCGGTCATTACCGCGCCGTTGCCGCGCGCCGCGATCGCGCCGTTCTTGGCAAGCGCGTCATAGAAGGCGGGACCGATGCGGCGATCGGCGCCGAGTGCTCCCATATGAATGGCGGCGGCGCCGGAGTAGAGCGGGCTCGGCAGGATCACCTGGTTCTTCGCCTCCGGCCACAACAGATCGTTCCAGGATTTCGGCCGCATCGGCGCCGCCGTGTTGATCATGATGCCGGTGGTGATGAGCTTGGTGCCGAAGTATGTCTTCTGCGGATCGTAGCTGCCGGGCGGCAGCTGGCTCACATCGGCGGCCGCATAGGGTTCGAGCCTGCCATCGGCCTTGAGCCGCTCCATGGTGACCGCATCGGCGATGAACACCACATCGGGCTTCGGCTGGCCCGCGGCGAACTCCGCCTGCAGCTTCGCCATCACCTCGGTGGTGCCGGAGCGGAAGATGTCGACCTCGATCTCGGGATTCCGCTTCCTGAACCCGGCCACGGTCCTGGCCGCGTCCTGGTCAGGCTGGGAGGTGTAGAGAACGAGGCTCGACCCGGCCCGGGCGGCAGACCCCGAGGCGAGGCTCGCGAGCAGGAGAAGGCCGAGGAGGAGTCTAGCCATGGTCGTTGGTCCCTTTGCGGTGGGCGCCTCGGAAGCGGCCGGAGCATGCCGCCCGGCCGGTGACGGAACGGAGACGGTCCGGTGACCTATTCATTACACCATCGCATCATCAAGCCGTGGCTCATCGAGCCGTCGGCTTCTGAAGCAGGCGGCTTCTCATGCCGGCGGCTTCAGTACCAGAGGTTCGGCCAGAGTGCGATCCTGACCCCGGAACCACAACCGGAGATCCAGGCGCTCGGATCTGCCGCTGGGAGAATCGGCCATGAGCTGGACGTGGTGGGAAGAGTTGTCGGCAAAGCGGAAAATACCGCCCGCGTCGGTCGTCGTCCGGGCCTTTTCGGCGTAAGTGGTGACGTTGAGGACGAGCAAGGTGACCGTGGCGCCGGCCACCGGCCCGCCCGCGGCGTCCATCACCCGGCCCAGGATGACCCCGCCATTGTTGAAGGAGACATAGAGGTTCCAGGCGAAGGCGCCGATCAGGATAGCACCTGGCACCAGCACGAAGCGATTGATGAGCCAATCCCGTCTCATCCTCTGGTCGCTCCGGTGGTGAGGCCGTGGATGAAGTCGCGCTGCGCCATGAGGAAGAGCAGGATGCCGGGCGCCAGCACCATGATGCAGAAGGCGTAGAGCGCGCCGGTCGTGTCCTCGTGATAGGAGAGGAAGCGGGCCAAGCCCAGCGGCAGGGTCTGCAGATCGGCGTCGCGGGTGATGATCAACGGCCAGAGGAAATTGTTCCACGACCAGGTGAAGGCGAGGATGACGTTGGTGGCGATCGCCGCCCGGGACAAGGGCAGCATGATCTTCTGGATGATCCGCCATTCCGCCAGCCCGTCGATCCGGGCGGCATCGATGAGCGAGCGCGGCACCGCATCGAAGCTCGCCTTGAACACGAAGATGCACACGATGGTGGAGAAGAGCGGCAGCGCCAGGCCGAGATGGCTGTTGAGGAGGCCTAGATAGCCGGTGATGAGATAGGCCGGGATGATGGTCGCCTGGAACGGAATCATCATGCAGGACAGAAACAGCATGATGACGAACCCCTTGCCCTGGAACGGCAAGGTCAGCGCATAGCCCGCCATGGCGTTCAGGATGACATTGGCGGCGACCGCCAGGCCGGATACGATGATGCTGTTCATGAAGTAGCGCAGGAACGGAATGAAGTACCAGACGTCGACGTAATAGAAGAGGTGCAGATTCCTCGGGATGACGGCGGGCGGATAGGCGAAGATGTTGTCGCCGGTGAGGCTGGTCTTGATGACCCAATAGAAGGGCAGCAGCATGATCGCGCTCACCAGAATGAGCACGAGATGAATGGGCCATGTCGGGCTCGCTTTCATGGGCGCCGGCTCAGCCCCTCTCAACCGCGCCGGCATCGCCGCCGGTCGCCCGATTGCCGGCCCAGGTGAGCGCCAGCAACAGGAGAAACAACACCACCGTCACCGCGGCGGCGGTATCGAACTTCGTCTGCACGAAGCCGAGCTTGTAGATGTAGGTCACCAAGAGCTCGGTCGCGTGACCGGGGCCGCCATTGGTCATGATGTAGACGAGATCGAAGCTGGTGAAGGAGTTGAGCATGCCGATGACGAAGCAAAGGAACATCGACGGCCTGAGGAGCGGCAGCGTGATGCGCCAGAACCGCGCCCCGGCGTCGGCGCCGTCGATGGCGGCCGCCTCGTAGAGCTCCCTCGGGACGCTCTGCAGGCCCGAGAGCAGCACGATCATGTAGAATCCGAGGATCTGCCAGATGCTGGCGATGATCACCGCCGGCAAGGACCAGGCGAAGGACTGCAGGAAGGCGATCGGCTCGCCGATGAGTCCCAGCGCCCGCAGCACGAAGTTGATGAGCCCGACCCGCTCGTCATACATCCAGCGCCAGATGATGCCGACCGCGACCGTCATCAGCGGATAGGACAGAAAGACGATGGTGCGATAGGCATCGCGGCCGCGGATGTCGGCATCGACCAGGACGGCGATGCCGAGGGCAAACGCTATTCCGACCGGGGCCGAGGCCATGAAGATGAGGGTGTTCCAGAAGGCCTGCCAGAACACGTCGTCGTAGAACAGCATCTCCTGGTAGTTGTCGAGCCCGGCCCAGCGCGCCGGCCGGTAGGGCGACCATTCCTCGAAGGAGAGCAGCAGATTCCAAAGGAGTGGAAGAATGCGATAGGCGAGGAAGATCAGGAGCGAGGGGGCAAGAAAGCACCAGATCAGCACCCTCTGGCGCACCTGCTCGCGCCCGAAGAAGCCGGGGCGGCGGTCAAGTCCGGCTAGGCTTGCCATGGCTTCCGCGCGCGTTGCCCCCACCCCATCCCTCCCCCAACAAGTTGGGGGAGGGTGCAGCAAGCGATCCTTCTACCCCCTCCCCCGCGCGTCAGCGTGGGGGAGGGCCGGGGTGGGGGCATGCGACAGAGCGTGTGCGGCAATCGCCTCAGCCGCGCTTCAGGAGCCGGTTGACCTTGCGCTCGGCTTCGGCGAGCGCGTCCTTGGCGGAGCGTCGGCCCAAGAGGCAGTTCTGCAGCTCGGGATAGAAGGCTTCCTTGATCTGCGAGTCGATGGGCACGCGCCAATTGCCGACGAGCTTGTCGGTGTGCTCGAGCTGGGTGCGCAAGACCGCCTCGGCCAAGGGATCGTCCTTCTTCAGGCTCTCGAGCACGCTCGCGTCCGACTTCGCGTGCGCCGTCAGAACTTTCCGCTCGCTGGCAAGGCGCAGCGTCCATTTCTCGTTGGTGATCATCTTCAGGAACTCCCAGGCCACTTCCGGGTTCTTCGAGCCTTTGGAGATGCCGAGCCCGTGCGAGTTGGGCGTAGCGTAGCCGCCCGGCAGGTGGGAGACGCCGAGAGTATCGCCATTCACCCATTTGCCTTGGCCGCGCACGAAGAAGAAGGCCGGGGCGTGGGCGTGGTGCATGCCGACGTTGCCGGCGGCGAACGCGCCGTTGTTTTCCACCCAGCGTCCGGTCCAGGACACCTTGTTGATGCCGCCGGAATCCGTCGCCTTGGCCAGCCGCTCCAAGACCTCGATCGCCCTCGGCGTGTTGAACGCCGCGGCCTTGAAGTCGGGCGTCATCAGCTCGACGCCGTTCATGGCGAAAAGCGGCCAATACAGCCAATCGAAGTTGAGGGTGACGAAGCCGGTGTTCTCGCCCTTCGCCATCTTCTGAGCGAAGCCAAGGATGTCGTCGAAGGATTGCGGCGGGCCCGCGAGCCCGGCCGCCTTGAACATGGTCTTGTTCCAGAACAGCAGCGTCTTGCTGATATAGAAGGGAAGCATGAAGCTCTTCCCCTCATAGACCCAATTGGAGAGATAGTCGGCGTTGAACCGCGCCTTGACCTCCGGCTCCTTGGCCAGCATCGGCGTCATGTCGAGGAGCGCCCCATTGGCGGCGTATTCGAGCCAGAGCGCTCCTTGGGTGTTGATGATGTCGGGCGGCGTGCCGGCCACGAGCTGGGTCTGGTAGAAGGTCGGCAGCTCCGGCCCCTTCTTGTCGAGCCACTCCACCTCCGCATCCGGGCGGATCGTCCGGAACTCGGCGATCCAGTCCTTGATCAGCGCCTCCAGGTCCGGGATGTTCCAGGTCAAGATGCTGATTTTCTTTTTACTTTGCGCTTTCGCCAGACGCGGTAGCGAGAGCGCGGCGGCGGTGCCGACCGCACCCTTGAGGAGAGTTCTGCGCTTCATGGCCATCCTCCCTGATGTTGTCTTGATTGGCTCAGATCCTGCCGCAGCGCGGTCGTGCTGGCAAATCGGCGTCTTTAGAATGTGAGCGGCTGGGCGCGGCCGGTGGCGACCGACTCTTCGGCGGCGAGGCAGACGGCGATCCGCTTCCTTGCCTCCTCGGCGCTGACCAGCGCCCGTCCGGCCGCAAACGCCTCCGCCGTCAACTGGATCTCCTCTTCCAGCTCGAACACCTCGCCCGATTTCTCCAGATGGATGGTCTCGGCCTGGTCCTGGCCGCGCCTCTTGACCTTGAGCTCATGGCGGGGCTCGAGGGTCCGGTCCATGACCCCGGACCACCACGTCCGGGCAGCACCCTCGCTGCCGACGATCTCCACCACGTGGTGGTGCTCGAATCCGGCCAGCGTCTGCGTCACCACCGCATGCACGCCCCGAGGAAAGCTCAGAAGTGCCGTGAAGTTGTCGTAGCGGCCGCGCCCGCCCTTGCCGTCGTCGCGGGGCTTGGCATTGCCGAAGGCGACCACCGAGTGAGGATCGCCCAAGGACTCGAAATACCACATCAGCATGTCGAAGAAGTGCACCGGCTCCTCCAGGATCCAGGAGCCGACCCGTCCGGGGTCGTGGCGCCAACCACCCGAGCCCAGCCGATAGGGAAAGCGAAACAGGCTGACATTGGCATAGAGCGGCCGGCCGAGCTCGCCCGACTCCAGGAGGTGCTTCAACAGGCCCCATTGGCTGGAAATACGGAACTCGTGGCCGATAGAGAGCTGCTTGCCGCTCCGGCGCCGGGCTTGGATCAGCCGGTCGCAATCGGCGAGGCTGGTCGCCATCGGCTTCGCCAGCAATACATGCTTGCCGGAATCGAGCGCGGCGACGCCGACCTCGGCATGCAGATCGTTCGGCAGCACGATGTCGACCGCATCGATGCCGGGATCGGCGAGGAGAAGACGCCAGTCGCGATGGACGGCAAGGCCGGGATAGGCCGCTCTCGCGGCCGCCTCCGTCGCCTGGCTCTGGCAAGCGATCGCCGCCAGCTCGGCAGCTGGCGCCTTGAGGATCGCCTCAGCGTGATATTTGCCCCAGGCGCCGAAGCCGATGAGGCCGAACCGCATGACACCCATCGCCGTCTCCCGCGCCCGTTGCAGCCTCTCCGCCGGCAGCCTCGCATGGTGCGATGCCGGACGGTCATCGGCAAGCGGACCCAATGAAGCGGCCGCACCATTCCCTTGGCGTCGGGCGGCCGGGCGAGGCATCCTCACGGGTTCTCCCTCCGATCGACCGAGGTAAGCCCATGCGCAGCCTGCCGGACACCAACAGCCAGCCGCCGCGCGTGCGCGCCGACATCGATTTCGACCATACCGGCAAGCACTACGGCCATATCCGCGTGCCGCGGCCGCATACCCATTCCGGTTTGGGCGTGATCGGCATCCCCGTGGTCGTGATCAAGAACGGCACCGGACCCACCTTCCTGTTGACCGCAGGAACCCATGGCGACGAGTACGAGGGGCAGGTGGCGTTGATGAATCTCGCGCGCGAGCTCGACGCGGCTTCCATTCAGGGGCGGCTCGTCATCGTTCCCTCCCTCGATCTGCCGGCGGTCAAGGTGGGGCACCGGCTCTGTCCGTTCGACGGCAAGGATCTGAATCGCGTCTTCCCCGGCCAGCGCAACGGCAGCTTCACGGAAATGCTGGCGGACTATGTGACGCGCGTGCTGTTGCCGATCACCGACTACAACATGGACATCCACACCGGCGGCACCTATCACGACACCGGCTTCAACACTTGCTCGCACTTCGTCGACGATCCAAAGCAGATGCGGGCCAACATCGATCTAGGCCTTGCCTGGGGCGCGCCTTACCACGCGGTCCTGCGCGAGAGCGATCACACCAACAGCTTCATGACCATCGCCGACCAGCTCGGCGTGCCCGCCTTGAGCTCGGAGTTCGGCGGGCTGGCGCGCATCGGCAACGCGGCGCTCGCCATGGTCGAGCGGGGCTTGCGCAACATCCTGAAGCTGCACCGGGTGATCGAGGGCGTAATTGAGAAGCCCGATGCCCCGACCCGGCTCATGGGCGTGCCGGACCCGGCCAAGGCCATCGTCTACGCACCCCATGGCGGGCTGTTCCACGCCTTCCACAATGGCGGCGATTGGATCGAGGAGGGCGAGGAGGCGGGCCGCATCTATGATTTCGAGGATCCGGCGCGACCGCCGACGGTGATGCGCTATCCCCGCTCCGGCTGCCTGTGGGCGGTGCACACCGGCGCCCGGATCGAGGCCTTCGATGCGCTCTGCATCGTCATGAACGAGATCGACCGGTCGACCGTCGGACTTTAATAGCCTGATCGGGACGTTCGTCAGTCGTGACGAAGGCTTGGATCACTGCCGTGCGTGCTCCGACAAGCTCAGCATGAGGCTGTTCTTTCTGCCATTTCGATCTTTGTGCCACGCACAAATCCCTCTCATCCTGGGCCCGTCGAAGGACGCACACCCGGCATGCAGGTGCTGCCTTATCCGACGAACGTCTCCATCAGGACACTAGCCGGTCCGAGACCCCCCTCCGCCCGCCTCAGCTCAGCGTCGGCTCCGGCACGTCCGTCACATAGGATGCCGCGGTCACCTCGGCGTCTTGGTGGCGCTGCACCAGCGAAGCCGGCACGGCGGCGCTGACCGGCCCGTGCAGCATCCGGCGCAATATCGCCGCCTGGTAGTCGCGCCGCATATAGAGCCGGAGCTTGCGGGAAGCCAGGATCTCCCGCATGCCGACGGTCACCGCCAGCGGCGGCAACCGGTCGACATTGCCGCGGCAGGCATTGATGGCGTTGATGAGCCTGGTCTCGCGGCTAAGCTTGACGACCCGCGTGGAGAGGCGGGCGAAATCCTCGAGCTGGATGCTCTCGCCCGGCTCCGGCGGATCGTTGAAGGCGATGTGGCCGTTGATGCCGACCCCGGCGAAGCAGACATCGACGCCGCCCAGCCCTTCGATCATGCGGCCGATCGCCGCTGGTTCCTTCGGATCCGGCCACACGCATTGGCTGGCTGGCGGCGACAAGGTCGGTTCGATGAGCCCGTAGAAATGGTCCTGCATGTGCCGGCGGAAGCTCAAGGGATCGTCGGTCGGGATCAGCGCCTTGCCGTCCGGGGTCAGATACTCGTCCATGTTGATGATGACGAGATCGGCGAGGCTTTGGCGCTCGTCGTTGCAACGCTTGGCGAAGCGGTCGTATTGGCCGACCGGTCCGACCGGCACGATGAAGACGACCTTATCGCGGCCCGCTTGCTTCGCCGCCCGATACTCGCTGAACAGCGCATCGGCGAAGGCCTGGATGACCTGGTCGGCGGTGGCCACCACGCGCAAGCCGATGCTCGAGCCTTGGCCCAGCTTTTCCTTCGGCATCGCGAGCGCGGTGCGGGTCGCAAGATCCATTGGTTCACCTACGGGATTCGTCTTTAGGATGCGTCGAGCGGAGACCGACAGGGTGCCGGCATAGTGCCTTGTCCCTCTATGGAGGATCCCCGGGTATGAGTGCAAGGTACCGCTTCGCCACCGGTCTCTTGGATGGCCACGCATGACGTGGGAGCGCGCACCCATGGCCGCGGGTGAGGTCGCATCGAGCCCGGCCGAGCTTTCCCGCGGCTTGCGCGATATCCCGCGGGGCGTCTGGGCACTCGGTTTCGTCAGCCTGTTCATGGACATGTCGAGCGAGCTCATTCACAGCCTGATGCCGATCTTCATGGTCTCGGTTCTGGGTGCCAGCCTCCTGTCGGTCGGGCTGATCGAAGGGGCGACCGAGGCGATCGTCGCCGTCGCCAAGGTGTTTTCGGGCTGGCTCAGCGATGCGAGCGGCAAGCGGAAGCCCTTGACCGTCATCGGCTACGGCTTGGGGGCGCTGACCAAGCCGTTCTTTCCGCTGGCGACCAGCCTCGAATGGTTGCTGGCCGCACGGCTCGTCGACCGCTTCGGCAAGGGTCTCCGGGGCGCGCCGCGCGATGCCATGGTCGGCGATTTGGCGCCCCCCGACTTGCGCGGCGCCAGCTACGGGCTCCGCCAATCCTTGGACAATATCGGCGCCTTCATCGGCCCGCTCATGGCGATCCTGCTCATGCTTTGGCTCGAGGGCGACATCCGCCAGGTCTATTGGTGGGCCTCGGTGCCGGCGCTCTTGTGCGTGCTGACTTTGGTGTTCGGCGTGAGCGAGCCCGCTCGGCCGCCCTTGGCATCCGGCGCCGCGCCGGCGCCAATCCGGCTCGCTGATCTCGCTTCCATGGGCGAGCGCTATTGGTGGCTCTTGGCGATCGGCACGGTCATGACCTTGGCGCGCTTCAGCGAAGCCTTCCTCCTCCTGCGCGCCCAGAGCTTCGGCCTTGCCGACGCCATGCTGCCGCTGGTGTTCGTGGCGATGAATCTCGTCTACGCGCCGTCTGCCTATCCGGTTGGCCGGTTGTCCGATCGGATCGGCCGGACCGGACTGTTGTTCGCCGGGTTTGCCGTCTTGATCCTGGCGGACCTTGTGCTGGCATTTGGCGGCAGCCTCGCCTGGACTTTCCTCGGCGTCCTGCTCTGGGGCCTGCATATGGGCCTGACCCAGGGGCTCATTTCGACCATGGTGGCGGACTCGAGCCCCGAGCGTCTCCGGGCCACGGCCTTCGGTGTCTTGAGCCTGGTCTCCAGCGTGGCGCTGCTGCTGGCAAGCGGCTTGGCCGGGCTGTTCTGGGATCTTTACGGTCCCGCCGCGACGTTTCTCGGCGGTGCCGTTTTCGCGTCTTTGGCGCTGATCGGCCTGGCGTTTGCCGAGCGCCGGCGCCGCGATCGGTGGTGAGGGGCGCTCCGCCGGGGAAGGGAGGGAGGCCGGCCGTTTCGGGCTCGGCGTCTGGCGCTGCGATCGCCGCGGCATCGCGCCGCACCTGACCACGCCGCCGGCGGTTGCCTGGGTCACCGACTGCGCCTTCGGCGGACACGGCAACCGATTGCTGTATATGGCGGATTCGGGCGCCTGTCGGATCCTCGTGGCAGTGCCGCCGGTGCCCAGGCGCCCGCCGTTTTCCTACCCTTGGGGGGCGCGCGAGCAAGGGTTCGCCGTGCAAATCTCCTTGCAATTGCAAGTCGCTTGCATTTAGCTCGGGCCGTTGTCTAATAATGCAAGTCAGTCGCAGTCGCAGGAGGATGGGGTGAGCTTGTTGAAGCTGTGGTTTTCGGCCCTGGCGGTGCTGGTGATCGTGCTGGGGGGCGTTGCCGCATCGGCCGATGAGCCTGTCTTCATGCTGACGATCAAGAACCACCAGTTCGAGCCGACGGAAATCATCATTCCGGCCGACACCAAGGTGAAGCTCCTGGTCAAGAACGCCGACGCCACGCCGGAGGAGTTCGACAGCAAGGATTTGCGCCGCGAGAAGGTGATCCCGGCCGGGCAGGAGGGAACGATCTTCATCGGGCCGCTGAAGGCCGGCACCTACAACTTTATCGGCGAATTCAACCCGGCGACGGCCAAGGGCCGGGTCGTGGTGAAGTAGCAGGCGCGCGGATCCATGCTCGGCACCGCCATCATCGTCTTCCGCGAGGTCATCGAGGCGGCCCTCGTCGTCAGCATCGTCATGGCGGCCTGCCGGGGGCTCGTCGGTCGGGGCTTCTGGGTCGGAACGGGCATCCTGGGCGGGCTCGCCGGCGCCGGCTTGGCCGCCCTCTTCGCCGGCAGGCTCGCTCAAGCCGCCGAAGGCATGGGGCCGGAGCTGTTGAACGCCGGCATCCTGCTCCTCGCGGTGGCGATGCTCGGCTGGCACAACGTGTGGATGGCGCGTCACGGCCGCGAGCTGGCGAACCAAGTGCGCGAGGTGAGCCGGGCGGTGCTCGCCGGCGCGCGTCCGCTCTATGCCTTGGCGATCGTGGTCGGCGTCGCGGTCTTGCGCGAGGGTTCGGAAACAGTGCTCTTCGTCTACAGCATCGCCACCAGCGAAGGTGCCGATGCAGCGATGATGCTGACCGGCGGATTCATCGGTCTCGTGCTCGGCGCCGGCCTCGGCGCCGGGCTCTATTTCGGCCTTCTCAGGATCCCGATGCGCCACCTCTTCACCGTGACCAACGCGCTCATCCTGATGCTCGCCGCCGGCATGGCGGCGCAAGCCGCCGATTTCCTGATCCAGGCGAATGTGCTGCCGGCTTGGGGCGAGGCGGTCTGGGACACGTCCTCGATCCTGGATGAGCGCAGCATCCCCGGCCGCGTGGTGCACACCCTGACCGGCTATGTCTCGCAGCCGACGGGCATGCAGGTGCTGTTCTATGCAGCGACGCTCGCGATCATCCTTCTCCTCATGCGCACGATCGGGCGCAATGGCCAGGAGGCCGGCAAGCGTCCGCCCGGTGCGGCCATGCATGCGGCGATCGGCACGCTCGTCGCCGGCGTCTCCCTCGGCGCCGTCGCGACCGAGGCCAGCGCCGATTTCAAAGTGCGCTCACCGATCGTCGAGCAAGGCGAGATCGAGCTCGAGCACAACGGCTCGGTTACCTTCGACAAGAGCAACTCGGGCAAGGACAACGCCCGGAGCTACACCAACTCCATCGGCTATGGCGTGACCGAGTTTTGGAAGACCGAGCTCGAAGGCGAATGGGGTGCCGATCCCGGCAGCACCCTTCGCTACAGCGCCACCACCTGGGAGAACGTGTTCCAGCTCGTGGCCCAGGGGCAATACTGGGCGGATCTCGGCTTCTTTGCCGAGTATTCGCGCGCCGCCATCCGCGGCTCGGCGGATTCGGTCAAGTTCGGTCCGCTCGTGGAGAAGGAGTGGGGCGACAGCCTGCACACCGCAAACCTGCTGTTCGAGAAGGAAGTTGGCCAGGGCCGCACCGAGCGCACCGGCTTCAGCTATGCCTGGCAGTCCAGGCTGCGCCTACATCCGCTGTTCGAGCCCGGGGTCGAGCTCTATGGCGAGGTTCCCGACATCCATAGTCCGGGCAAGCCGGCCGATCAGCAGCATCGTATCGGTCCGGTGGCGGCGGGGCTCTATGACGGGCTGCCATTCGGCAAGCTCAAATTCGAGGTGGGGTACCTCTTCGGTCTCACCCCGGCGACCGAGAAGGGTGCGGCCCGCTGGCGCCTGGAATACGAGTTCAGATTTTAGCCCGGTCCAACGCGCTCAATAGCCCGGCAGCACCAGCACTTCCGGCTCGTTGGGTAATCTTGCCCGCGAGGTGACCACGCTCGCCACCTCCGAGATTTTGACCGGATGCAGCAAGGCGATCCGCTCGAGGAAGCGCGCGAGCGTGCTGGTGCCGAAGAAGTGCATGGGGATGATCAGCTTCGGCTTGATCTGCTGGATCACCTCCATCATGTCGTCCTGGCTCATCGTCCAGGCACCGTCGACCGGCACCAGCAGCACATCGATGCGGCCCAGCACCTGCAGATCGGCCGGCGTCAGCGTGTGATGCAGATGGCCCAGATGGGCGATGCAGAGATCGGCCACGTTGAAGATGAAGATCGAATTGCCGTTGACGCGGGTGTCGCCGCCGAAACCACGGATGCTGGTCGGCAGGTTGCTGACCCGCACATCCCTGAATTCAAGATCGTGATGCGCCGGCACGCCATTGGTGTCCCAACCCTTCAAGGGGAAGCGGATGCCCGCCACTTGGTTGGTGTTGTGGGTGGCGTGCGCGATGTTCATGGTGACGATGTCGGGGGTGAAGGGCGGCCGGTTGAAGCCGTTGTAGTCGGTGACGATGGCAACACCGCCCGGGCTCTCGATGAGGAAGCTCGCATGGCCGAGGAAGGAGATCCTGACCTCGCCCTGGCTCAGGAGCTGGGCCCAATCGGCCGAGGCCGAGGCAAGACGCAACGGCGTGGCGGCGACCCGCTCCTCGCAGGCCCCGGCCAGCGCTGCGGTCGGCGAGGAGAAGAACCAAAGCGCCGCCAGCGCCAACGCGGTCTTTCGTGCGAGCCGCCTCCAACCGAAGCGCATGGGGAAACTCCCGGGCTTGTCCCGTCCGCATTCGATCAAGGAACCGGCGCCTCTGTCGAGACGAATTCGGCGACGGATCGATGACGGAGGCCGGTCTGCCGTTGCCCAAACATGAGGCATTCGCTACTGACTGTCGCCATGACGCCTTTGGACTTTCCCGTCGAGCTGTTGCCGCATTCGCCGGAATGGGAGATCCAGGCGCGTCACGAGGCTGAGCGGCTCGGTGATGCCCTGGGCGAGCGCCTCATCGTCGTCCACCATATCGGCTCGACGGCCATTCCGGGCATCGCCGCGAAACCCATTCTCGACCTCATGCCGGAGTTCGTCAGTCTCCCGATACTGGATGCGGCCGAGCCGGTGTTGCGGCGCCTCGGCTATGAATGGTGGGGCGAATACGGCATCCCGACGCGCCGCTATTGCACACTCGCGGACCCGCAAACCGGCCGCCGGCGCATCAATCTCCACAGCTTTGCGCAAGACTCTGCGGAGATCGAGCGACATCTGGCATTTCGCGACCATCTCAGGCTTCACCCCGCCAAGGCGCGCGAATACGAAGCGGTGAAGCAGCGCTGCCGTGACCTGCATCCGACCGACCTCGGTGCCTACACGGAGGCAAAGGGATCGTGGATCAAGGCCACAGAGCTGGAGGCGCTCGCCTTCCGGCGCATGCGGGCGCTTGGCTCATAGGTCGCCGCTGCCGATCTGCCGCCGTTGCGTGCCGATCGCAGAGCGCTGCTGCAGGTCCTCCTCAACCTGCTCAACAACGCGGTCAAATTCACCGAGCCGGGCGGCACGGTGACGCTGTCGGCGTCGGTGATGCCCGGCAAGGAATTCGCGATCGCGGTCGTCGACACCGGCATCGGCATCGACGCTCGGCGTCTGCCGCATGTCTTCGAGCCGTTTCAGCGCATCGACCCCTATTGCAGCCGGCGGCACGGCGGCAGCGGCCTCGGGCTGTCGATCAGCAAGATGATCGTGGAGCGGCATGGCGGGCGACTCTCGATCGAGAGTCGGCTCGGCGTCGGCACCACGGTGACGATCCATGTTCCCCCCGAACGCCAGCTGCTCCTGGCCGAAGGCAAGCCGACAAAAGACGCGCGAACCGCCCGGCCGACGCGGATCCGCGCGCCAGCCTATCCGGGAGAGTGAAAAGGGCTCGGCCCGAAGCCGGAGGCTGACAACGCCTGATGCGGGTCAGGTGTGGCCTCTCCGGTTCCACGCGGCGCACCCGATGCCGAGGATCACCAGCGCCAGACCGGCCGCCAAGGTCCAGCTCACTTCCTCGCCCAGGAACGCGGCACCGAGGAAGGTGGCGACGATCGGGTTGGCGGTCACGCTGATCGCAACCCTCGTGGGCGTGGTGTGCTCGAGCGCCCACACCCAGAGGAAGAAGGTGAGCGCGCAGCCGATGATGCCAAGGAAGGCGATCGCCGACCAACCGCCGGTGCCGAGCTCCCCTGGGACCGCGAGCCAGCCGCCGATCCAACCGAGGATGAGGAGCACAAGCGTGCCGGCGAGGAGGCAGAAGCCGGTGAATGCCAGCGCCGGAAAGCGCCTGAGATAGACGCGCGAGGCGACATTGTAGATCGCACCTGAGGCGGCAGCGCCGATCATCAGAAGGTCGCCCTGCCAGGTCGCGCCATTGCCGGCGATGCCGGCGCCGAGCGCCAGCGCCACACCGCCGAAGGCGATGGCGACGCCGAGGAGCTTGGTCCAGCCGAGGCGCTCGGCGCCGACGGCGCCGGAAAGAGCCATGGTGAGGAGCGGCAGGGTGGAGAGGGCGAGTGCCCCATGGGCGGCGGTCGTCCGCGCCAGCGAAGCGTTGAAGAAGAGCGGAAAGAGCGCGCAAAAGAGCGTGCCCAAGCCCGCCATCGCCAGCCAGTCGCGGCCTTTCGGCAGCGCTCTCCGCCCGTCCAGCCATAACGCCAGGGGCAGCAAGCAGGCAGCGCCGATGCCGTAGCGCATGAGCGCCAGCATCAAGGGATCGACCCTGCCCGCAATCGACCGGGTGACGGCGACGGCGCTGCCGACGATCAGGCTGGAGAGAACCGCCGCCAGCACGCCCAGGAGATCCGATCGCTGCATGATGCGGCAATGCTAGGGAACGCCATTTGATCAACAAAGAGAATATCTGTTATATTTACTATCATGTTTCGTGATGCAACAATCCGCCGCGCCATGCTCGACGGCGAGCTCTTGAGCGTGTTTGCGGCGGTGGCCCGCAGCGGCAGCTTCACCCGCGCCGCCCGGCAGCTGAACCGCACCCAATCGGCGGTCAGCATGCAGATCAAGCGTTTGGAAACCGGCCTGGGCGCCGTCTTGTTCCGGCGCCACGGCCGCAGCATCGAGATCACGCGCGAAGGCGAGAGGCTGCTGGGATATGCCAGGCGCATCCTCGCCCTTGGCGAAGAGGCGGCGGCGGCGATGGCCGAGGAGCGGGTCGCCGGACGCGTCCGCTTGGGCGCCATGGACGATTATGCAACCCGTCTGCTGCCGCCGATGCTGGCTGCCTTCGCCCGAGCCCATCCCGGCATCGAGGTCGAGCTGCATACCGGCCTCACCCTCCAGCTCCTGGAGCGCCTCGGCGGCGACTTCGATCTGGTGCTGGCCATGCACCCGGCCGGCAGCGGCCGCGGCACGGTGCTCTGCGAAGACCAGCCGGTCTGGGCGACATCGGCCAAGCACGCGCTCGAGCACCGCACGCCCTTGCCGCTGGCACTTTCGCCCCAGGGCTGCCTGTTCCGGCGCTGGGCGACCCAGGGTTTGGACGATCTCGGCCGGCCCTGGCGGCTCGCCTATATGAGCCCGAGCCTGGGCACCGTCGAAGCCGCCGTCATCGCCGGTCTGGCGGTCGGCGTGTTCAAAGCGAGCACGATGTCGCCCAAGCTGAAGATCCTCGCTGCGACGGAGGGATTTCCCGATCTGCCCCGGGTCGAGATCGCGCTCCACCGCGCATCCGGCGCCGAGACTCGCGCTGTGGTGCTTCTGGCCGAGCATTTGGAAGGGAGACTGAGAACCGAAGGCCAAGGCTTTGCTCAGCAGCCTGCGATGTGCCCCCACCCCAGCCCTCCCCCACGCAAAGCGCGGGGGAGGGGGTAGAAGGCTATGTCCACCACTCCCTCCCCCACGCAGGTGGGGGAGGGTTGGGGTGGGGGCATGCAGAGCCGGGCACGCGCCTGTCCTACGCCACCTTGTCGATGGGCCAGATCGGGTGGCGGACGCGCTTGTAGACGCCTTCCTTGTAGTTCTCCGAGCAGAGCGAGCCCGAGTCGACCAGGATCACCTCGCGCGCGATCGGCTGGAAGGCGGCGCGGAAGTGGTGCATCGACTTCACGAACACCGTCTGCTTGCGTGCGGGATCGATGCCGAAGGCGGTGAACTGCGCCAGATCGGTCGCCTGGGCGTTGTTGGTCACCACCACGATCTCGATGCCGTCCAAGCCGCCGAGGCGGAATACCATGGTCAAGCCATGGTCGCGCTTGACGCCGCCGCCCATCGGGCCCCAGGCGGTGTACTTGCCATCGGCGATGAGCCCGACCTCGCCCGTGAGCTCGACGGGTCCCCCACCCATCGCCGGGTCGACCTTGCCGCCGAGCTTGATGGTCGCGGTCTTGCCGACGCCGGCGGCTTGGCCTGCCAGCACCGCGTCCGGATCGCAGATCGCATGGAAACCCACACCCCTGAGGCCGGCCTCCACCATCGCCTTCAGGACCGCGGTCGAGTCGCCATAGCCGCCGCCGCCGGGATTGTCGGTGTAGTCGGCGATGACCAAGGGCTTGTCGCCGGGCTTGCCCTGCCGGGCGCGGTGGATCACCTCGGGGATCGGTAGGAGCTTGATCGATCGGTAGGCGCGCTCGGCCCAGGCATAGTCCATGAACTCCTCGGCGATCTTCTCAGCCTTCGGATCCGCGCCGTTGCTGGTGACGGTGACCGTCGGGCCGACATCGTGGATGTCGGCGGCGGTGAAGCCGGCGCAGATGCTGACCACCAGCGCATCGCCCTTGGTCTCGATTGCGTCGGCGCGGCTGAGGAGCTCGGCCATGGGGCCGCCCTGGGTGCGGCCATGGTCGAGACCTTCCAGCATCGGCCGGCGCGCCAGCACCGTCTTCGGCCGGATCTCGCCCCGCATCGCGCGCTCGAGCAGATCCGCACCCTGCCAGGCGCGCTCGTACTGATCGATATGCGGATAGGTGCGAAAGGCGATGAGCGCGTTCGCGTGCCGGCACATGGCCCCGGTCACGTTCGCATGCAGATCGAGGGTGACGATGATCGGAATGTCCGGGCCGACCTTCTGGCGTATGCGCTCGAGCAGCGCCCCTTCGCCGTCCTCGTGGCTCTCCGTCACCATGGCGCCGTGCAGATGGAGCAGCATGCCGTCGATCGGGCCCTGGCGCAGGATCGCATCCAGGACCGATTTGGTCATGGACTCGAACGCCGCATCGGTGACCAGGCCCGCAGGATTGGCCGACGCGGAGATCGGATGGACGAGCGTCCAGCCATATTTGTCGGCGGCCTCGAAGGTGGCGCCGAAGGCCGAGCGGGTGCCGCGGAAGGCCTGGGGGATCTCGTTGTCCAGATAGAAGGTGCGGCGGCGGAAGGCCGCCATGTCGGTCTTGACCCGGCTGAAGGTGTTGGTCTCATGCATGATCGCAGCGGAAAGCACGCGCTTAGGCATGGAAGTCTCTTATCAGGGGCGGGGATCGGTCGGTCGGCGGGCCCGAGTGTTCCAGAAATCGCCGCATAGAGAAACCCCGCCAACTGTCCCTGGCGCCCGAGGGCGGGGATGGGCGGGGTTTCGGTTTGCGGAAGCGGAGCTCCGCGCCCGGTACAATGACCGGGCCAATAGTATCTGAAGACGCCAGATTGTCTTGCCAGCGGCGCTGGTGTGGCGGCCCGTCTGATGTGGCAGCCCGGGCGGCTGGCCTCTAGGACTCCTCCGGTGGAGTCATGGTTTTATCCACCCTCCCTTTCGAGCCTGGCCCCGCATGGGCCAAGCAGGGGG
Organism: Pseudomonadota bacterium; assembly: GCA_016195085.1. Lineage (NCBI taxonomy): Bacteria > Pseudomonadati > Pseudomonadota > Pseudomonadota bacterium. The sequence continues at coordinate 22,108 of JACQAG010000084.1, forward strand.
ACCGCTCCCCCCAGGCCGGCAGGCTCGACGCCTACAGTTATAGCGTGGGGACCGCGGCCCCGGTCGTCAACGGTTGCCAAGGGAAATCTTTAGGTCAGTTTTCGGAACCAATCCCATGCGGTGACCAATGCCGCATTCATGGTTATTCTAGTCGGCGTCTGGACACACTCGGGGTCAATCCGGGGAATAGACAGGGGGAGCCTGACGATGAAACGAATTTTGGCGGCGGCCAGCGACAACCCCGCTGCGGTCTACGCGACCGCGCTCCTGGTGGCGCGGCGCTTCGATGCCCGGCTCGTTGGTTTGGGCGCCCGCTCGGTCGAGACCGTGGTCATCCCCTGGGGGGAGATGGGCGGCTCGGTGCCGGTCGAGGCCGACCGGCTCTTGGAACGCGAGAGCGAGGAGCGGCGGCGCCAGGCAAGGCAGGCTTTCGAATCCTTCATGGCCGCGCAAGGCGTGCCGGTGGGCTCGGCGGGCGAGGGCCACAAGGGCCCCTCGGCGGAATGGCGCGAAGAGGACGGCCCGCAGAATACCGTGGTGGGCGCGCTCGGCCGGGTCTTCGATCTGATCGTGGTGGAGCGGCCGACCCGGCTCACCTCCTTGGCCGAGGTCACCCTCGAGGATGCGCTGTTCGAGAGCGGACGCCCGGTGCTGATGGCCCCCGACAAGCCGGGGACCAGCGTCGGCGAGATCATCCTCATCGCCTGGAACGGCTCCACCGAGAGCGCCCGCTCGGTGGCGCTGGCGAACTCGTTCCTGAAGCGCGCCAAGCGGGTGGAGGTGGTCAGCATCGAGTCCGGCATGACCCCAGGGCCGAGCAGCGAGGAGCTCGCCCGCAGCATCGCCGCCCAGGGCATCCCGGCGATCGCCCGCCACGTCAACGCCAAGGGACGCACGCCCGGCGAAGCCTTCCTCGACGAGGCGAAGGCGATCGGCGCCGATCTCATGATCAAAGGCGCCTACACCCAGAGCCGCCTCAGGCAGATGATCTTCGGCGGCGCCACCCGCCACATCATCAACGCCGCCGAGCTGCCGGTCTTGTTCGCGCATTGAGACCGACGCGGCGCCGGTCCGATCCGGGGCTGGCGCCGCCGTGCGCAGTCTCGACCGGTGCCCCCGCACCGGACATCCGCCACGCCGCTTAGAACCGGTACCGCGTCAGACGAATCGGCCGCCCATTCGGCAGCGTCAGTATTCCGTCGGTGTCGCTGGTGAACTGAACCACGACCGCACCCCGGTCGCCGGCGAGCGACGGCGATCGATAGGAGCCGGTCAGGGCCTGACCGCCTGCATATTCCAGCAGCCGTCCTTGATAGGTGAGCGGAGCGGTCAGCGTGTTTTCCGTGACATACCAAACGGGCTGGCCGGCGGCGTTGTACATGTAGGTGCTGAGGAACAGGGTCGATCCCTGTATTTCGGCAAAATAGCCGCGACCGCTCTCCGCCGCACTCCACCACCAGCCGGTCTCCGGCGCATCGTTGGTGGGACCAGTCGCGACCCCGCCGCTGACGATGTCGAACCGCTGAATGGGAATGGTGCCGCCGGGCCAGGTCAGCGTTGCCGTGGTCGGGCTTGCGAAGGCAATGCTGATCGCTCCGGAAGAGCCGAGCAATGTCGGGGCCTGGTAGGAGCCATCCAGCGTTTGGCCGCCGGCGTATTGCTGCAATGTCCCGCTATAGGTACTGCCGCTGAGCGCGCCGCTGGACACGAGCCAGAGCGCGGTTCCGTCGGTGGCGTAAAGATACGTCGATAGGAAGAGATTGTTGCCGCGCCGCTCCATCGAGAAGCCGCGTCCGCTTTCGTTGGGATTCCACCACCAGCCGGATTGAGGATCGATGGCGGCGGCGGTGGCGCCTACGGTGAAGCGATGCGCGTAGACCTGGCCATTGTAGGCGACCTGGAAAACCCAAGTCCCGGTCGTGGCCGTGCTCGGCAGCGGGTAATACCAATAATAGTAGGCATCGGTGTACGTCGTGGGAAACGTATAGGTCCAAGCGCGCTCAGTATTTCCGGCGGGGTCGAGCACGGTGAACGAAGCCGACTGGCCCGCCTGCAGCTCGCGCAGGTAGATGGCATAGTAGACGGTGGCACCTGGCTGGAACTGGTCGCTGAAGTTCGGCGTTTCCACCTTTGGGCAGGCAGGAAACACCGGTGGCGCCGATTGGGTGGCGATCAGATTGATCGCACTGTCGTAATAGGGCGGCTGCACCGCCCAAGACGATGTCGATGTGTTGCATTGGCCGGAGTGTGCCTCGATGACGTTATCGGCCGAATCGTGCAATTCGAAATGCAAATGAGGGCCGGTGGAGTTTCCCGAGCTGCCAACCAAGCCTAGAAACTCGCCCATCTCGACCGATGCACCGACCGGCTTGGTCGTCACCGAGCCCTTTTTCATGTGCAGGTACCAAGCAACCGAACCGTCGGCGTGCCGGATATAGACGGCGTTCGCCGTCAGATTTCCTAAACGGCCACAGCTTTGGTCGTCGTACCCATCGTCCTTGGCGACAATCACGCCGGCCGCGGCAGCGACGATCCGCACATCGCTGCTTGCCATCATCAGCCATCCAAACGGCCACAGCCCGAAATCGGTGCCCGCGTGGTGATAGCCGTTTGGATTGTTGTAGGAGCGTGTGCCGCAATTGTAGTCGAGGATGGGGCCTATGGATGGGCTGAGATCAACGAAATTGCTTTGGTCGGCATAGCCGTAATTCTTCCGGCCAGTGGCGAGCCGAAGCGGCCAGCCCAGATTCTGCACGACGCTGATCGCGGCCGGAGGTGCGATCGCCCCTTGGCGCTGAAGCGTCGCAATGTTGCGATTGATCCTGGCCTGAATTGCCTCACTCTGCGCCGGCGACAGCTCATCCTCGATCTTGGGCCCTTCGCCACCGCCGTTTGGTGGCACTTCCTCACACCACGCCGGACCCTGCGCAACGACGGCGACGAGCACTAACGCCGGGCCGATCGCCGCACGCCGCATCCCAAACCACCGCATTCTCGTTCCCCGCCCGATGGTGGTGGAACGATCTTGCCCTGATCCGGGAGCATCTTCAAATCGGCCGAGATCCAGGCCTCTCTTTCGATCTGTCGTCCCTGCGGCAGGCCGTCTTCAATCGACATTTCTCGGGGCACCGCCGGATCCTGGACCAAGCCGCCGGCATCGGGCGCAAGATCGCGCACACCGTCGAACCCGCTTGCGCGGGGCCTCGATCACTGCTGAACTGAAGACGGCTGGGGTGCCGTGCGCCGATGGCGCGCGGCTGAGAGCACACCCATCGAACCTGCCTGGGTCATGCCAGCGAAGGGAGCCGATTTGAGCGAAGCTCCGGGTCAATCTGCGCATGCGGCGGGCCGCGTCGCCATCCTCGGCGGCGGCATCATCGGCTTGGCGATCGGCTGGCGCCTGGCCGAGGCCGGAGCGGCGGTCGACATATTCGAACGCGGCACCGCCGGGCATGGCGCCAGCTGGGCCGCGGCCGGCATGCTGGCCGCCGGGGTCGAGACCGAGCCTGGTGAAGAGTCCTTGCTGCCCCTGGCGCGCCTGAGCCAGGAGCTCTGGCCCGCGTTCGCCCGTGGGCTCGAGGCCGCCTCCGGCATGGACGTCGGTCTTAGCGAGGCGGGGACGCTGGTGGTGGCGTTCGCCCGCGACGAGGCCGAGCAGGTCCGGTTTTCCTTCGAGCTGCAGCGTCGCCAGGGCGTCCAGCTCGAATGGCTCGCCCGGGATGCGGCACTGGAGCTGGAGCCCCATCTCAATCCGCGCCTGGCCGCGGCCTATTTCAGCCCTGGGGACGGCCAGGTCGACAATCGCCTGGTGGTAACCGCGCTGGCCCGCGCGTTTCGTCTGGCCGGCGGAAGGCTGCACGAAGAGGCGCCGGTGGAGGCGATCGACATCGAAGCCGGTCGCGCAAGCGGCGTCGTCGTCGCCGGCAGACTCCACCCAGCCGATTGGGTGGTGCTCGCCGCCGGCGCCTGGTCCAGAGAGATTGCAGGCTTGCCGGAGCCGGCCCGTCCGCCGGTGCGTCCGGTCAAGGGACAGATGCTGGCGCTCCGCATGGACAAGGCCGCCCCGCTCCTTCGCCATGTCGTCTGGGCGCCGCGCGCCTATCTGGTGCCCCGCGGCGACGGGCGGCTGCTGGTCGGCGCCACGGTGGAAGAGCGCGGCTTCGAGCCGTCCTTGACGGCAGGCGGCCTGCTGGCACTCCTCGACGGCGCCTGGCGGGCGCTGCCCGCCCTCGAGGAGTTGCCGATCCAGGAAACCTGGGTCGGCTTCCGCCCGGGCTCTCCTGACGATGCGCCGATCCTGGGGCCGAGCCAGATCCCGGGCTTGGTGCTGGCTTGCGGCCATCATCGCAGCGGCATCCTCTTGGCGCCGATCACCGCTTCTCTGATCGCCACCTTCGTGCTCGAGGGCAGGCTCGCCGAGGCGATCCGTCCCTTTGCCATCGATCGCTTCAACCGCCGATCGGCGCCGCCAGCGGACAGGAGAACGGCATGACGACTGCGTCCTTGGAGGTGAACGGCAAGCTGGAATCCGAGATCATCGGCACCATCGCCGATCTGCTGCGCCGCCGCGGCATCGATCCCGCTTGCCGGTTCCTTGCGGTCGCGGTCAACGGCAGCGTGATCAAGCGCAGCGACTGGGAGCACGCACGGCTCGAGCCCGGCGATGCCGTCGAGATCGTAGCGCCGCGCCAGGGGGGATGATGGCGTCCATGGATGACCCTTTTCAGCTCGGCGGCGAGCGCTTCGCCTCGCGCCTCCTCATCGGCACTGCCGGCTATCCCAACCAGCAGCTGATGCTGGATGCGATCCAGGCGAGCGGAGCGGAGATCGTCACCGTCTCGATCCGGCGCATCAGCCTCGAGGGCTATGCCGAGAGCCTGGTGGACGCGCTCGGCGGCCGCTATCGGCTCTTGCCCAATACCGCGGGCTGCGCCACCGCGAAGGACGCGGTCTTGACCGCGGAGCTGGCGCGCGAGGCCTTGGAGACCAATTGGGTCAAGCTCGAGATCATCGGCGACCGCGAGACCTTGTGGCCCGACATGGAGCAGCTCCTCGGCGCGACTCAGACGCTGGTGCGCGCCGGCTTCGTGGTGCTGCCCTATTGCAGCGACGACCTCGTCCTCTGCCTCAGGCTGGCCGATCTCGGCGCCGCCGCCGTGATGCCGCTGGGCTCTCCCATCGGCTCCGGGCGCGGCATCGCCAATCCCTTCGCCATCGAGCTCTTGGCCCAGCGCAGCCCGGTTCCGGTCATTCTGGATGCGGGCATCGGCACCGCCTCCGACGCGGCACTCGCCCTGGAGCTCGGCTGCGCCGGAGTGCTCTTGAACACCGCAGTCGCTAAGGCGGCCGATCCGCGCCTGATGGCCGATGCCATGCGCCAGGCGGTGATCGCCGGGCGCCAGGCGCGCCGTGCCGGCCGCATTCCCAAGCGTTCGCACGCCGAGCCGTCGAGTCCGCAGCTGGGCTTGGTCGGCTCGTGAGCGGCAATCCGTCGGCTCTGCCGGAGCCGCCGCTCATGGTGATCACGGACGCCGCGCAGGCGTCGCCCCGCTCGCTGGTGGACACGATCGCCCGGGCCATTCTGGGCGGTGCGCGCTGGGTCAGCCTCCGGGAAAAGGCGCTGCCGCCGGACGATCGTCTTGGGCTGTTGGCAGGCCTGGTCGAGCTTGCCCGGCCGACGTCCACCGCCGTGTTCGTGCATGGCGACGTCGAGGCGGCGGCCGCGCTCGGCCTTGCCGGCGTGCATCTGCCGCAGGGAGGCGACATCGCCCTCTGTCGGCATCGTCTGGGCCGGCGGGCGGTGATCGGCATCTCCACCCACACGCCGGCCGAAGCCGTCCGGGCGGCGGCGGAAGGCGCCGACTATGTGAGCCTGAGCCCGATCTTCGCCAGCGACAGCAAGCCCGGATACGGGCCCGCCCTCGGCCTGGACGGGCTCCGCGACGCCTGCCGAAGGGCGTCCTGCCCGGTGATCGCGCTGGGCGGGATCATGCCTGGCTCGGCCGCTTCGTGCGTCAGCGCCGGTGCCGCGGGGCTCGCCGTGATGGGGCCGATCATGCGGGCCCGCGATCCCGCGGCCACGGTCCGGAGCTATCTCGCCCGGATCCCTGGAGCTTGTCGTTGACCGCGGCAACGCAGCCCGTGCCTACTCTCCACGAAGCCAGCGTTCATCGAACCTTCAAGCGGAGTGGCGAATGGCCGACTATCAGACTTTCGAGGCGGGCGACGTGGTGCTGCAATCGGGCCTGACGCTCCGCGGCGCCAAGCTCGCCTACAAGACCTATGGCAGCCTTGCCCCCGACAAGTCGAACGCCATCGTCTATCCCACCTCCTACGGCGCCCAGCACTACGACACGGAGTGGCTGATCAAGGAGGGACACGCGCTCGATCCCAGCCGCTACTTCATCGTCATCCCCAATCTGCTGGGCAACGGGCTCTCTTCCTCGCCCAGCAACACCGCCTCCCCCTTCGATCGCGGCCGCTATCCCAACGTCACCATGCACGACAATGTGCGCCTGCAGCATCGGCTGATGACGGAGGTGTTCGGCGTCGAGCGCATCAAGCTCGCGGTCGGCTTCTCCATGGGCGCCATGCAGTCCTTTCACTGGGGTGCCTTGTTCCCCGACATGGTCGAGCGCATCGCCGTCATCTGCGGTGCGGCCCGATGCTCGCGCCACAATTTCGTGTTCCTCGAAGGGGTGAAGGCGGCGCTGACGGCGGATGCCGCCTGGCGCGACGGCTGGTTCTGGGAAACGCCGGTGCGGGGGCTGCGGGCCATGGGCCGGGTCTATGCCGGCTGGGGGCTGTCCCAGGCCTTCTACCGCGAGGAGCTTTACAAGAAAATCGGCTTCTCCTCGCTCGAGGACTTCCTCGTCAGCAATTGGGAAGGGAACTTCCTAAAGCGCGACGCGAACAACCTCTTGGCCATGCTGTGGACCTGGCAATACGCCGACATCAGCCAGAACCAGCTCTACAACGGCGATTTGAAGCGGGCGCTGGCGGCGATCAAGGCGCTCGCCTTCGTCATGCCCTCGGAGACCGACCTTTACTTCACGGTCGCCGACAACGCGCTCGAGGTTCCCAACATGCCCCATGCGGAGCTGAGGCCCATCCCCTCCATCTGGGGCCACCGCGCCGGCAATCCGGCGCAGAACCCGGCCGATTTCCAGTTTCTCGACCGGGCGCTCAAGGAATTGCTAGGCCGCCAGGGCTGAAGCAGCTATTGGCGGGCGCGGTTGCGCTGGCGCCGGCGCTTGGCCGCAAGCTTGCCTTTGCGGCGGTTGTCGCGATAGCGCTGCTTTATGCTCTTCATCGAAGCCTCCTCGGGCTCTATGGGAATGGATTGACCCGCCCCGGCCGGCGGCGGGCGGTCATGGGGGCCGGCAACCTAGCAGATCGGCGCGGTCTGCAGTTAAGGCGAAATCGCCGGCCGGCCCCGGGGCGGTTTCCGATCCGATCACAATTTTACGATCGGGTTGCGTTCGGGCAGGGCCGCCTCTAACGTTGAGGCAAAACCGCATCATCCAGCAGGGGAGCTCGTGAAATGACATCGAAGCATCGGGGCGGGTTGGCGATCGTCAGCGTGGCCAGCGTCCTGGCGGTGGTCTTGGCGACCGCGCCGGCATCGGCGCAGAAGAAGGGCGGCAATGTCATCGTGGCGCACCAATCGGCGCCGCCCTTGACTGACGCCCAGGCCTCGACCGCCGAGGCCAGCCGCAATGTCTCCTTGCATTGGATCGAGACGCTGTACGCCCGCGACGAGAAGACCGCCGCCATTCCCGACCTGGCCCAGAAGGTCGATATCTCCGAAGATGGCCTCACCTACGCCTTCACGCTGCGCGAGGGCGTCAAGTTCCACAACGGCCAGGAGATGACCGCCGAGGACGTCAAGGCCTCGCTCGAGCGCTACGCCAAGGTGGGCGGCAGCGCGCCGATCATGAAGCCGGTCGACTCCATCACCGCCACCAGCAAATACGTGGTCACGGTCAAGCTGAAGAACGTCGTGCCGGGCTTCGTCGAGCTGCTGTCGAGCCCGCGGGCACCGGCCGGCATCATGCCCGCCTCCGAGGGCGGCAAGGAGCGCGGCCAGATCAACCATATCGGCACCGGGCCCTACCAGTTCGTCGAGTACAAGCCCGACAGCCATGTGTCTTTGAAGCGCTTCGACGGCTACAGCGCCAACACCAACTACACCAAGCGCGACGGCTTCGGCGGCAAGAAGACCGCCTATTTCGACACCGTCACCATCCGCCACATTCCGGAGGCGGGCGCTCGCACGGCTGCCCTGGAAACGGGCGAGGTGCATTGCGTCGACAGCGTGCTGCCTCCGCAATACAAGCGCATCACTGAATCTGGCAACAAGAACATCAAGTTCTATCCCTCGATCCCCTGGGCCTACCAGACGATCATCATGAACGCCTCGCAGGGTGTGACGGCCAACATCAAGGTGCGCCAGGCGATCCAGGCAATCCTCGACGACGAGGAGATCTTGGCAATCGCCGGCGACGGCCTCTACCAGCTCACCCATGGCTGGCAGCATCCGGGCTCGACCTACTTCGCCGGCGATGTCGGCAAGGAGTTCTACAACGTCAAGGACGTGGCGAAGGCCAAGGCCTTGCTGGCCGAGGCCGGCTACAAGGGCGAGGAGATCGTCGTGCTGACCGACAGCACGATCAAGAACCACAACGACACCGGCGTGGTTGCCGCCGAGCAGCTCAGGAAGGCTGGGCTCAACATCAAGCTGAACGTCGTCGACTGGCCGACCGCCTTCCAGATCCGCTTGAAGCCGGAGGGTTGGAACATGTGGACCCTCGGCTTCGGCATCGAGCCCTATGAGGGGCCCTACAACGTCGCCTCGTTCTTCACCACGGAGAATGACGGCAAGGGCGCGCAATGGGTCTCCGATCCGGAGCTGCAGCGCGCCAACCAGGTGCTGAACAGCGCCCTCAAGCTCGAGGACCGCAAGAAGGCCTTCGCCGACTTCCAGAAGCGCTTCTTCGAGTTCGTGCCGGCGATCAAGGTGGGCGACCTCGGGCGTTATTTCGCCTGCCGGGCGAATGTCGCGGGCTTCGCTCCCTACCGCATTCCCCGGATGTGGGACACCTGGTTCGAATAGACGAACGGCACTGAGACCCAACGGAGGGGGACGTCATGTCCCCCTTCGCATGTCTGGGCTGGCCTTGCTTGGGACGCAATCGAGCCCATTCCGCTCCGGCGCCAAGACCGGTAAACTGCTTTCCAATGGGAAACATTACGAGGGTGCCATGACTGCGTTGCGCCAGGTCGACAAGCGGGAGCAGCTGGAATGGCAGCTGCGCACCGACCTTGCGGCCGTCTTTCGCCTGACCTTCCGCTTCGACTGGAACCGCGGCATCGGCAACCACTACAGCCTGATGCTGCCCGGCAGCACGGACGAGTTCCTGGTCAATCCCAGGGGCATGCTGTTTTGCGAGGTGACCGCCGGCAACCTCATCGTCGCCAACTTCGCCGGCAAGGTGGTGCGCGGCAAGGGCGAGATCCGCGAGGTCGCCTATCACATTCATGCGCCGATCCATAAGGCGAACCCGAACGCGCAGGCATGCCTCCACGTGCATCCGCCCAACATCACCGCCCTGTCTCTCCTGGAGGACGGGCGTTTCGCGCTTGCCCACCACAACAACCTCATCTTCAACGACCGGATCGCCTATGACGACGCGATGACCGGCCCCGCCTGTGATTGGGAAGAGGGCGACCGCATCGCCCAGGCACTCGGGGACAAGACCATTCTGGTCATGGCCAATCATGGCGTGACCGTGGTCGGTCCGACCGTGGCCGATGCCTTCAGCGAGCTTGCCGTCGCCGAAAACACCTGCGGCGATCAGCTCCGTGCCATGTGGACCGGCTTGAAGCTGCGCCAGCAGGCCGATCATCTGCGCTGGCGCCACCGCGGCGCCTGGAGCGAACGGGTCGATGCCCGCCTCTCCCTCGATGCCTGGCGGCGGATCCTCGACAAGGAAGAGCCGGACTACAAGAGCTGACGCTGTTCGTACATAGAGTCACAAGCAAGCGACTGCTTGCAGCAGACCCTCACCCTCCCGCGCTGACGCGGGTCCCTCCCTCTCCCGCCTGGGGTGGAATTTGGGAGGGGGTGCGGCGCACCCCCTCCCCGACCCTCCCTGGGCGGGAGAGGGGCTTAAGAGCGAGACCTTCGTAGCCCCTCTCCCGCATCGCGGGAGAGGGTGCCGAGCGCGAGCGAGGCGGGTGAGGGTCGGCGTGCCCAGAATTTCAAGTAGATAGGGATCCTCGGCACGTGGCGTCCAAGAAACCTACCTCGAGGCCATCCAAGCCGGAATTCGGCGTCATCGTCGCCCATGACGTCATGGTGGCGATGCGCGATGGCGTGCGCTTGGCGACCGACATCTATCGCCCGGCGCTGGCCGACGGCGCGCCGGCACCCGGCCGGTTCCCGACCATCCTGACGCGCACCTCCTACGACAAGTCGAACCCGGTGATGCAGGTGGAGCCGGTCGGCATGTTCTTCGCGCGGCGCGGCTATGCCGTCGCCATCCAGGATCTGCGCGGGCGCGGCCACTCCGAGGGGACCGGCGAATACTCCCACACCGCCAATCCCAAGGAAGGCTTGGACGGCTTTGATAGCATCGAGTGGATCGCCCGCCAGGCCTGGTCGAATGGGCGCGTCGGCATGGTCGGCAGCTCCCACAGCGGCATCGTGCAGAACGTGGCGGCCCTCCACCGCCCGCCGCATCTCAAGGCACTCTGGGTCGACGTGGCGCCGACCAGCGCCTTCGACTGGGAGGCGCGCCAAGGCGGCGCCCAGTCCTTGCACATGTTCGCGGCCCTCTTCCTCCATGGCTACGATGCTCAGGAGATCCGCGACGATAAGGTGGCGCAGCGGCGGATCGAGAGTGCGGTCGAAAACATCCGCGACGAGCTCATGAAGATGCCGTTCAAGCCCGGCCACTCGCCCCTCTCCGTGCTCCCGAATTTCGAGCGGGTGCTGGCGCACTACACCTATGACGGCGCCCACAACGAGTGGTGGGGCATGGAGGCGATGGAGCAGAAGACCCGCTGGAAGCGCTTCGCCGACATTCCCGCGGTCTTCTCCAGCGGCTGGTACGACCCCTTCGTCGCCGACGTGACCGAGCAATTCCAGCATCTGGCCAAGCAGAACAAGGCGACCCAGCGCCTCATCGCGGGGCCCTGGAACCACACCGCCATGCGCGGCGGCGGCACCTTCGTGGTCGAGGTCGATTTCGGCAAGGACGCCGCGTGGGGCTACGGCGTCTACAACGCCGCGCGGCTGCGCTGGTTCGACCGCTGGCTGAAGGACTTGCAGACCGGGGTCGAGAAGGACCCGCCGGTCCGCTTCTTCGTCATGGGCGGCGGCAGCGGGCGGCGCACCGAAGCCGGCCGCATCGATCACGGCGGTGAGTGGCATCGAGCCTCTGCCTGGCCGCCCCCGGCCAAGGCGCAATCCTGGTATCTCAGCTCGGGCGGCGGGCTTTCGACCGAGCCGCCCGGGGCCGACGAGCCGTCAGTCTCCTGGACCCATGACCCGGAGAATCCCGTGCCCACCATCGGCGGGGCGGTCTCCGGATTCCTCGAATGGGTGACGCTGCCCGACGGCATGGACAAGAGCTACGTCTCGCCCCGGGCGCGTATGCATTCGGTCGTGCCCGATGGCCCCATGCATCAGCGCGAGCGCCAGGGCCATGTCGGCTGCCGACCGCCCTATCCGCTCCTTTCGGAGCGCCATGACGTGCTCGTCTTCGAGAGCCCCCGGCTGGTTGAGGCGGTCACCGTCGCGGGGCTGATCGAGCTGCAGCTTTGGCTGAGCTCGTCCGCGCCGGATACCGACGTCACCGCCAAGCTCATCGATGTCTGTCCGGCCAATCCCGACTGGCCCGAAGGCTTTCACCTGCCGCTTGCCGACACCATCCTCAGGCTCCGGTTTCGCCAGGGCTTCAAGCGCGAGGTGCTGCTGGAGCCGGGAAAGCCCGTCCGGCTCACCATCAAGCTGCCGCCGATCGCCAACCAGTTCGCCGCCGGACACCGGATCCGGCTCGACATCGCCTCCAGCAACTTCCCGCGCTTCGATGTGAACCCCAATACCGGCGAGAAGCTTGGCCGGCACACGCGCATGGAGAAGGCGCTGAACACGCTCTATCTCGATAAGAAGCGCGCGGCCCATCTGGTGCTGCCGGTGCTGGCGGAATCGAAGACGCGGGCTGGCTGAACGATGGTCGACACCGCCGCCGCCATCCGCCGCGATACGATCGTCATCGGTCTCGTCGGCTCGGCGCATTTCCTCAGCCACTTCTTCCAGCTGGCGATCGCACCCTTGTTCCCGCTGCTGCGCCTCGAGTTCGATGTGAGCTACACAGCGCTGGGATTGGTGGTGACCGCGTTCTATACCGCGTCGGGCCTCTGCCAGGCCTTCATCGGCATCCTCGTCGACCGCTACGGGGCGAGCCGCCTGATGTTCCTGGGGCTCGGCCTGTTGGCGAGCTCAGTGGCGCTCTCGGGTCTGGTGTCGGCATTCTGGATGCTGCTGCCTCTGGCGGTGCTGGCCGGCATCGGCAACAGCGTCTTTCATCCGGCCGACCTCGCCATCCTGTCGACCAAAATCGGCAAGACCCGTCTCGGCCGCGCCTATAGCGTGCACGGGCTCGCCGGCACCTTGGGCTACACCGTCTCGCCGGTCGTCGTCGGCAGCGTGGCGGCGCTCTACAATTGGCGCGCCGCCCTGCTGGTCGCCGGCGCGCTTGGTCTCGTGGCGCTCGTGGTCCTGATGCGGTTCGGCGAGCGGCTCGCAACCGAGTCCCAGGCCCGGCGGGAGAGTTCCGGCAAGCCCGGTCGGCCGATCGGCTTCGCGGCACTGCTCGCCACCCCGGCCATCGTCATGGCGCTGGGCTATTTCATTTTGAGCGCCATGGCCGGGATCGGCTTTCAGACCTTCTCGGTGACCGCGCTGACCCAGCTCTACGGGGTGCCGATCGGGCTCGCGACCACCGCCCTGACCGCCTACCTCATCGGCAGCTGCGGGGGCGTGCTCGTGGGCGGCGTGCTCGCCGATCGCACATCCCGGCACGATCTCATCGCCGTCTCCGGCATGAGCGTGTCGGCGGCGCTCATGCTGGTGATCGCAGGATTCGACCCAACCTTCGTCTCGACCGTGGCGCTGATCGCCTTGTCCGGCGCGGCGGTTGGGGCGACCGGTCCCTCGCGCGACATGCTGGTACGCGCCGCCACGCCGCCGGGGGCGGCCGGCAAGGTCTTCGGCTTCGTCTATTCCGGCCTCGACCTCGGCTCTTCCGTGGCACCCTTGCTGTTCGGCTGGCTCATCGACCACGGCCAGCCCCGCGGCGTGTTCGTGCTCATCGCCGGTCTCCTGGTGCTGACCATCGGCACGGTCGTGCAAGTCCGCCGGCGATCGGTCGTCGGCCGAATCGCACCGCTCAAGGGTGCGGATTAGGGCTTGGACTCATAAAGCCGCGGCGCAAGCCTGATGAAGGCAAGATTGTTGGCTGCGAGCTTGTCGTATCGGGTGGAAAACGCCTCGTGCGGGGCCTTCCGCTTTTAGGGGTCAAGCGGACAGATCGGCATGATCAGTCGATCGACGTAATTGACCCTAAGCCGACTCCGGTCACCCACTAATCAAACGTAAATTGGTGTGGTTTGAAGATTGCGGTCACCTCGCATGGCAAGCCCCTGCGTTGGGTCTCGCGCGTTCGTCCGTTCGGTGCAATCCGCTTGAAGCTGGCGCACCGATTTCCCATTCGCAGACATCCGAGAATAGGGTGTCGCGCGAAAGCCCTCGGTTGTGAAGCTCGGCGTCGGGAAGCCGAATGAGTTGGTCATAGAGAGCCGCAGCGGCGCAGTAATCGACGCAGCCGTTCACCCATGTCCTGACGTGCTGACAGAGTTGCTTGATCGAACTGGAGAGCGAAGCTGCCGTCTTGCTGAGCGGTACGGCGTCGGTGCCTGACAAGTGTTCGGATAGGGTCATGACGACGGTCCTGCGAGGTTCGGTTTGCGAGAATGCGTGGCGAACGGCGCAATGGCCTATCGACTAGCTTGCGCCGTCCCTCCGCGCTTACTGGTTGTGAACTGAGTTGCGGCGCCTCTCGCCGATTCTTGCGGATTGGAATGCTCACCCGCTAGAGGCCGCGTGCTCTGGCCTCCCAGTCTCCCTCACCGCGCGGCGAGGACCAGATGGTAACGAGGGCGCGCAACAGTCGTCGTAGTAGGCCCAACTTGTTCTGCGACTCGGTGAAGTCCTGCGATGTAACGAGCGTGTTCATGTGAGCGTCTCCGATTTGGTAAGAATCCGCGCCGGCTCGTAGAGGCCGGTCCAGGTCGCCCTGGGGTGTCAGAAGTCGGTGAGAGATCGCCAGCGCTGCCAAGACGCGTCCATGAGGGCCAGCTGCTCGGGCCGGGTCAGGTAGTCCTTGGGTTGGATATCGACCCTGCGAAGAGCGGGAGGGGAGGCTCCCTGGGCATTGGACAGGGTGCCGGCGACCTGGGTGCCTTGGCGCTCCGGGGCGGAAGCCAGACCGGATGCCGACTGCTGTGCGACGTATAGCGTCGCGGCGCCGAGCATGAGTGTGCAAAGTCCCGCAGCAAGGGGGCGACTGAGCATGAGTTCCTCCTTCGTTCGAGGAGCGTTCGGCCTGAGGTGTCCCGGGCCGCTCCACTGCTATTGGAGCCTGTCGCCGTAAGTCTCAGCGTGAGCGGCGCGTTATTGCTGCGTAAAACCTGTCGCAACTTCGTGAAAAATGCGGATAGTACGATCGAGAAAGGGTCCCGAAGGTGAAACGACGGGGCGCAGGTGGGGGGCTTGCCGCTACCGAGATACCGGCTGGCGCTTCTAGGTCGTTTCGAGCTAAGCGGGCTGAGCGGACCCGTCGACCTGCGCAGCAAAAAGCTCTCCAGCCTGCTGGCCTACCTGGCCTGCACGGCGCCCGCGCCGCAATCGCGAGAGAAGTTGGCGACCCTGCTTTGGGGCTCGCATTTCGAGACCCAGGCGCAGCAGAACCTGCGTCAGGCGCTCTATCGGCTGCGGCGAACGCTGGGCGACGATGCCCTCAGCAGCGACGGCGATGACATCCGGCTGGCGCCGGGTGTGATCGATTGCGATGTGGCCCGGCTCGAGGCGTTGATCGGCGACGGCAGCCGTGCGTCTCTCGCCGCGGCAGGCGACCTCTACCATGGTCGCCTGCTTTCCGATGTGACCATAGCGGAAGAGGCTTGGGCGGATTGGGTGGCCGGCGAACGGCAGCGGCTGGAGGGATTGGCGCTCGATGCCCTGGTCAGGTCCGGGGAGATCGAGCTGGCGGCGGGTCTCGCGGACAAGGCGCTCGAAGCGGCGCATCGTGCGCTGGCGATCAATAACCTTCGCGAGGATGCCCATCGCCTGACCATCCAAGCGCTGGCCGCCGCCGGACGCCAGGCCGAAGCGCTCAAGCACTATCAGGACCTTACCGTGCTGCTCAAACGCGAGCTGCAGACGGAACCCGATGCGCTAACCAAGTCGCTCGTCGCCGCGCTTGGCAGCACACAGAAGCTGATGAGATCGCCTGCGGTCAGAGACCCTGAGCCGACTGTAAACGCCGAGAACCCCGCAGCTGGGGGCGATGAGCCATCGCTTGCGGGCACCGTCCGCTCGGGCAGCCTCGAGCAGCGCCAGTTGACGATCATGGTTTGCACCATGGTCGGCACAAATCCTCGTCGGGCAAGCCGTGACCCCGAGGACATCCACGATCTGATCGCCGCCTTCCACAAACGTGTCGCCGATACGGTGGCCCGGTTCGACGGATTCGTCGCCCAATACCTGGGTAATGGCGTGCTCGTCTATTTCGGCTACCCAACGGCGCGCGAGCATGACGCCGAGCAGGCCGTGCGCGCCGGCATCGCCGTCCTCGAGGCGGCGGGCACGCTGAAAGCGCCCTCCGGCATGACCCTTCAGGCAAGCGCCGGCATCGACACCGGTCTCGTCGTCGTCGGCGACAAGTCGGAGACCGGCGATGCACGCAAGCCGGTTGCGATCGGCCAGACTCCGTACCTGGCAGCGCGGCTGCAGGCCGCGGCAGCGCCGGGCGAGATCGTGATCGCGGCCAGCACGCGGCGGCTGGTGGGATCGATGTTCGACTGTCGCGCGCTCCCGGCCATCGAGGTGAAGGGGCTGGCCGAGCCGGTGGAGGCGTGGCAGGTGCTGGGCGAAGCGCCCGGCGTCAGCCGGTTCGAGGCGCGGCGCGCAGGCGCGCTCACCCCGCTCGTCGGCCGGCAGGAGGAGATCGACCTCATGCTTCGCCGTTGGGATCAGGCCAAGCGCGGCGAGGGCCGGATCGTGCTGCTCTCCGGCGAGCCCGGCATCGGCAAGTCGCGCATCGCCGAAAGCCTGCTGGCCAGGCTCGAGGGCGAGCCGTATGCGCGGCTTCGCTATTTCTGCTCTCCCCACCATACCCATAGCGCGCTCTACCCGTTCATTGCGCAGCTCGAGCGAGCGGCGCGCTTCGAGCCCGGCAGCGACTCCGGAGCGAAGCTCGACAGGCTGGAGGCCCTGCTCACGCCGACGACGACCAGTGCGGCACGCGACGTGGCGCTCATTGCCGAGCTGCTGGGGGTGCCGGCGGACGGGCGCTACCCGGCGTTGCCGGTCAGCCCGCAGCAGAAGCGAGAGATGACGCTCACGGCGCTTCTCGACCAGCTCGACGGCGCTGCGGCTGAGGGCCCCGTATTGATCGTGTTCGAGGACGTCCACTGGATCGATCCGACATCGCAGGATTTGCTCGATCGAACGGTGGACCGTGTCGCCAACTTGCCGGTGCTGCTGGTCGTCACGGTCCGGCCGGAGCTGCAGCCAAGCTGGGTCGGCCAGCCGCACGTTACGATGCTGCCCTTGAGCCGCCTTGGCCGTCGCGACAGCGCCAGCATCATCGCCGGCATCACCAAGGGCAAGGCGCTGCCCGACGCAGTCGTCGAGCAGGTCCTTGCGCACACGGATGGTGTGCCGCTGTTCATCGAGGAGCTGACCAGCACGCTCATCGAGAGCGGGCTGTTGCGAGAGACGACGGACAGCTATGTGCTCGACGGACCGCTGCCGCCGCTCGCCCTGCCGATGACACTGCAGGCTTCGTTGGTCGCTCGCCTCGACCGGCTTGGCCCGGTCAAGGATGTGGCGCAGATCGGCGCCGCGATCGGACGGGAGTACTCCCACGGGCTGATCGCCGCGGTGTCGGACTTGGCGCCTAAGGACCTCGAGGCGGCGCTCGCGCGGCTGATGGAATCCGGCCTCGTCTCCCGGCGCGGCGCGCCGCCGGATGCAACCTACTCGTTCAAGCACGCGCTGGTGCAGGACGCCGCCTACGCCACGATGCTGAAGAGCCGGCGGCGGCAGTTGCATGCGAGCATCGCCACAGTGCTGGTCGAGCGGTTCCCGGCGATGGCCGAAACCCTGCCCGAGGTCGTCGCCCACCAATTCACCGAGGCCGGGCTTGCCGGTGAGGCGATCAGCTATTGGCTCAAGGCGGGTCGGCTTGCGTACGCGCGAGCGGCCAACCGCGAGGCTGTGGAATTCTTCGAGCGGGCACTGCATCTCCTCGAGGCGCTGCCGGAAGCCCGCGAGAGGCTGGAGCAGGCCATTGATCTTCGCTTTGACCTGAGGACTTCGCTCCTGCAGCTCGGAGAGTTCGAGCGGATCGTCGGCTATCTTCGTGAAGCCGAGGGCCTGGCCAGGACCCTCGACGATCAACGTCGACTCGGCGAGACGTCCGTCTATATGTGCCACAACCTCTGGATGACCGGGCATCCGACGGAAGCGGTCGCGTTCGGCGAGAGCGCCCAGGCTATTGCCGAGTCGCTCGGAGACGTTCCGCTCCTGGTGACGGGAAATCTCTACCTAGGTGCGGCCTGCATGTGGATGGGAGACTATCGACGGGCCGAGGACCTTCTCCTGAAAGTCTTGCGGTTGCTCGAAGGCGATCAACAGCTTGGCCTCGACAGACGTTCTGCCGAGAGGGTCCGCTCCTATCTGACTCTGACTCTCGCCGCGCAGGGAAAGTTCGAGGAAGGGATCGCCCACGGCCAGGAAGGCATCCGTCTCGCTGAAGCGCTGGATGACCCCTACAGTCTCACCAACGTGCGCCTGTGTCTCGCCAGTCTCCACATCACCAAGGGAGAGATCAGCCGCGCCGTCGACCTGCTTGAACGCGGGCGGGAACCAAGGCGCCAGTGGAACCTGACCGTCGAGGTACACACGGCGAGGCTTGGCTATGCCTACGCGCTCTCGGGGCGGATTGCTGAGGGCATCCCGTTGATGGCGCAGGCGCTGAGCGTCAGTCAGGCTATGCGGTACGGAATCGTCCAGCCGCAATTCTTGATGTATCTGGGCGAAGCGTACATCCTCGCCGACCGGCTCGAGGACGCTCACGAATGCGCCGGGCGAGCCCTGACCGTCGCCCGTGAGTGCGGCCAACGCGGCCACGAGGCGATGGCCCTTCGCCTCCTCGGCGAGGTCAACGCCCGCCGCGATCTCCCGGAGCACGCTGAGGGCCACTACCGTGACGCGCTGGCGCTCGCCGAGGAGTTCGGAATGCGCCCCCTCGTCGCCCACTGCCACCTCGGCCTCGGCAAGCTCTACCGGCGCACGGGCGAGCGGGATCGGGCTCGTGACCAGCTTGCCGCCGCGACGACGATGTACCGTGAGATGGACATGCGGTTCCGGCTGGACGAGGCCGAGTCCGAGATGCGTCGACTGCCGTAGGCGTCGCTGCGGACTTCACTCGCAGACAGGCTGATCGACATCACATTGGAGTGCGGGGATTTTCCGACTTGGACCGCAATCACAATTTGGACCGCAATCTCAATACTGGGCCGGGCGCATATGGCCGCTCCTGGCACATTCCGGACTCGCCGTTTGCCGCGGGTGGCGGCCGTTTAGTGATCCAAAGCAGGCTCTGGCAAGCCGCCCTAGGGCGTGTTTATGAGTTCACTCCCTAAGCGACTCGCCGTTTGCCGCGCTCGCGCCCTCGCGCGCGCTAGGCAGGGCGCTCGCGAGCGGCTTCCTGTCCCAGCCGATTGGGCCGGAATCCTCTCGACGTAGCAATTATTTACGGTCGGTGCGGGTGCGCTGTCCCGGTGTCCCAGTCCCGGGCACGCGCAGGGTGGGACAGCGATGGAGTGGACTGCACCTCGGGGGTGGACTTTGGGGTCGGGGCCGCGAAGAGCGGACCGACGGTGGTTCCACCCCCTCCCCAACCCTCCCCGGGTGTGAGACACGGGATTAGGGACAGGCGTGGATTGCCGCATGCGGGTCACCCTCGCGAGCAGGGCTAGCCAACGAGCGTGATTGCAGCGCTGTCGCCCGCACGGGCTACCACGCGGCCGATCACACTCGCTTGCGCGTAGCCCGCCTGGTGGAGCGTATCGAGACAGGCATCCGCCGATTCCAGGGGAATGCCCGCGATGAGTCCACCCGCCGTCTGCGGATCGTAGAGGAGCGCAGTCGCGGCCCGGTTTGTCGCGCTGGTGCGATCCTCGACGGCGACGCCGAGCTTGAGGTTGCTGGGGGCCATGGTGCTGGCGATGCCGGCGTCCAGCGTCTCGAGGGCGCCTTCCAGCGCCGGGATGGCGCCGAGGCTGAGCTCGGCGTCGAGGGATGATGCCCGCAGCATCTCCAGAAGATGACCCGCCAGTCCGAACCCGGTTACATCGGTCACCGCATGCGCACCGTGGCGCCTGAGCACGCCGGCCGCTTCACGGCTCGACTGCAGCATCGAGGCGAGGGCCGCTTCGATCCAGCGCCCCTTCGCCTTGCCGCGCATGGCGGCGGCGAACAGGGTGCCGGTGCCGAGCGGCTTCGTCAGCACCAGCACCTGATCGGGTGCCAGACCGACTTTGCGGGTGAGGCGGTCTCGGTCGACGAGCCCGTTGACGCTGAGGCCGAAGGCGAGCTCGGCGCCTTCGCCGCTATGGCCGCCGATCAGGCTCGCCCCAGCATCGCCGAGCGTCGCGAGCGCACCGGCCAGGAGCTGTTCCAGATCGCGCTCCTGCCAGGATTCCGGGCCGACCGGCAAGGTCGCCATGGCGAGTGCCGTGTGCGGCTCCGCCCCCATGGCATAGAGATCGCCCAGGCAATGATTGGCGGTGATGCGCGCGAAGAGAAAGGGGTCGTCGACGATGGCGCGGAAAAAGTCGACGCTCTGCACCAGGAGCTTGCCCTGCGGCACCGCCACCACCGCCGCATCGTCGGCTTCGGCCAAGCCCACCACCACATCGGGGTGGCCCTTGGGCGCCACGCGGGCGAGCACCCGGGCCAAGAGCCCGCCGTCGAGCTTGGCTCCGCAGCCGCCGCAGCGCATCGCCGGCATCGCCGCCGCCGTGGACCGGCCTGCCATGGCTATGGGCGCCTGGGCCATGGTGCCCGCCGCCATCCGCTCCGGGTGCTGGTACATCGCCATCCAGCGCCGATCGATCCAGTCCTTGAACCGCCAGACCCAGGCGCCCTCCCAGGCCAAGGCACCGCGCGAGCCGACGGCGTATCGGTTGCCGGTGGAGATCAGGCTCAAGAAGTGCCGCTGCGGCCGATAGCGGATGAGCGGCCGGGAGAAGGCGGCGCGCCGCAGATTCTGGGCGAGCGGCGGCCCCTGGCGGACGGCATAGACCCCGGCCTTGGGCAGATTGTGGTTCACCATCGCGGCTGCATCGCCGCTGGCGAAGACGAAGGGATGCGAGAGCGAGCGGAGCGTGTCGTCGACCGCGACGAAACCGCCGGCATCGGTGGCGAGCCCGCTGGCGGCGAGCCACGGCGCCGGTGCCGCCGTGGTGGTCCAGCACGCATGGTCGAACGGGATCACCTCGCCCGAAGCGGTGATGAGACGCTTTGCCTCGAGGCGGGTGACGCGTTGATCGGTCATCACCGCGATGCCGCGTTCCGCCAGCACGCGCCGGAAGCGGCGGCGCACGCCGTCGGGATGGCCCGGCAGAATCTCCGGCAGATCGGTGAGGATGACGAAGCTCACCCGATCCGGGTCGCCGCCCTTGCCGGCGAGCTCGGGTCGGAGCCGGTGCTGGAGCGCCAGTGAGAGCTCGACGCCGCCGGCGCCGCCACCGACCACGGCCAGCCGGACCGGCCGGGTTTCGGCGAGGATCATCCCCTCGATTCGCGCCCAGCTGGCGAGGAATCGGTCGACGGGCTTGATCGAAAGCGCGTGCTCGGCGGCGCCGGGAATGCCCGAGCGGGACGGGCGCGAGCCGATGTCGAGGGAAAGGAGGTCGAAGGCAATGGGTGAGCGGCCTTGGATCAGGAGGCGTCGCTGGGCGAGATCGAGCCCGACGGCCTCGCCCTGGACGATGCGGGCGCCGGCGGCCATTGCCAGCCTCCTCAGGTCGATATGGGCGTCCTCGAAGCGGTAGTGACCGGCGATCAGGCCCGGCAGCATGCCGGAATAGGGGGCCTCGACCTCGCGGGCGAGCAAGGTCAGGCGCAGCCCCGATTCGGGCGCCATCGCAAAGCGACGCAGCACTTCCACATGACTGTGGCCGCCGCCCACAAGGAGGAGATCGGAAAAGGCGTGGGCAGGATCGACGATTTCTGGCGTGGGCAAGGTTTGTCCAGTATTAGCCTTAAATTCTGCTGCCGCTGTGGCGCAATTCTAGGGTGCGTGCGCTTGACGGTCACGCGCCCCTAAACGTAAGATTACTAACAATTTTACATAGGCTCCGCCGATCGCTTGGTTGGAGACCTAAAGCAAGAACAAGACCTCCGACCCGCGGGGGCGGCCGCGATGGCCTTTATGGGGAGTGAACCGCGATGACCATGCTGCAAGTCACGCGCCGGCAGTTCTTCCGCTATGGCGGTAGCGCCTTGGGCGCCTCCACGCTGACCGCACTCGGCTTCTCGCCCAAGGACGCGCTGGCCGACGTCAGACCGTTCAAGCTCGAGCGCACGACCGAGACGCGCAACACCTGTCCGTATTGCTCGGTCGCTTGCGGCGTCATCATGTATTCGATCGGCGATCGCTCGAAGAACGCCAAGGCCTCGATCGTCCACATCGAAGGCGATCCGGATCACCCGACCAACCGCGGCACGCTCTGCCCAAAGGGTGCGGCGCTCATCGACTTCATCAAGGCGCCGACCCGGCTCATGTATCCAGAGTACCGGGCGCCGGGCACGAAGGAGTGGAAGCGCGTCTCCTGGGATTGGACGGTGGAGCGCATCGCCAAGCTCATGAAGGAAGACCGCGACAAGAACTTCATCGCCAAAAATAATGACGGCGCCACCGTCAATCGCTGGCTCAGCACCGGCTTCCTCGCCGCCTCCGCCACCTCGAACGAAACCGCGTTTCTGACCTACAAGGTCGTACGCAGCATGGGGATGGTCGTCTTCGATAATCAGGCGAGGGTTTGACACGGACCGACGGTGGCCAGTCTGGCCCCAACATTCGGTCGCGGCGCGATGACGAACCTGTGGGCGGACATCAAGAATACCGACCTCGTCGTCATCATGGGCGGCAATGCCGCCGAAGCGCATCCCTGCGGCTTCAAATGGGTCACTGAGGCGAAGGCGCACAACAAGGCGAAGCTGCTCGTCGTCGATCCGCGCTTCACCCGCTCGGCCGCGGTCGCCGACCTTTACGTGCCGATCCGGCCGGGCACAGACATCGCCTGGCTCGGCGGCCTCATCAATCATCTGCTGCAGAACGACAAGATTCAGCACGAATACGTCAAGTCGTTCACCAACGCCTCCTACCTGGTGAAGGACGGCTACAGCTTCACCGACGGGCTCTTTAGCGGCTATAGCGAGGAGAAGCGTGACTACGACCGCTCCAGCTGGGACTACCAGCTGGACGAGCAGGGCTACGTCAAGATCGACGAGACCCTGCAGAACCCGCGCTCGGTCTACCAGCTGATGAAGGCGCATTACGCCCGCTACACGCCCGAGATGGTCGAGCGCATCACCGGCTCGCCCAAGGACAAGCTGGCCGAAGCCTGGGCGCTCATCGCCACAACCTCGACGCCCGATCGGGTCATGACCAGCATGTACGCGCTCGGCTGGACCCAGCACTCCAAGGGCTCACAGAACATCCGCACCATGGCGATGGTGCAGCTGCTCTTGGGGAATATCGGAGTGCGCGGCGGCGGCATGAACGCGCTCCGCGGCCATTCCAACATCCAGGGCCTGACCGATCTCGGCCTCATGAGCAACCTGATACCGGGCTACTTGACCTTGCCCGGCGATCGCGAGGTCGATCGCGCCACTTATATGTCCACCCGGCAGTTCAAGCCCTTGCGCCCCGGCCAGCTCAGCTATTGGCAGAACTACGGCAAGTTCTTCGTCAGCTTCCAGAAGGCGATGTGGGGCAAGGCCGCCACCGCGGAGAACGACTACGCCTATGACTGGCTGCCGAAGCTCGATGTCGGCTATGACATCCTCCGTGCCTTCGAGCTCATGCATCAGGGCAAGATCAATGGCTATTTCTGCCAGGGCTTCAACCCGCTCATGTCGTTCCCCAACCGGGCGAAGGTCCGGGCGGCTTTAGCCAAGCTCAAATACCTCGTGGTGATGGACCCGCTCGCCACCGAGACCGCGAGCTTCTGGGAGAACCACGGCGAGTACAACGACATCGAATCCGCCTCTGTGCAGACCGAGGTCTTCCGTCTGCCGACGACCTGCTTCGCCGAGGAAGACGGCAGCCTGGTCAACTCCGGACGTTGGTTGCAATGGCATTGGAAGGGCGCCGACGCACCGGGCGAGGCGATGTCGGACATCCAGATCATGGCCCGGCTGCAGCTGAAGGTGCGCGAACTCTACGGCAAGGAGGGCGGCGCCTTACCGGAGCCGATCGTCAATCTGACCTGGCCCTACCGGCGGGGCGATGAGCCGCAACCCGACGAGATCGCCCGGGAGATCAACGGCTCGGTGTTGGAGGACGTGGTCGATCCCAAGGACCCGACCAAGGTCATTCTCGCCGCCGGCCAGCAATTGAACCTTTTCGCCGAGCTCCGCGACGACGGCAAGACCGCCTGCGGCTGCTGGATCTATTGTGGCTCCTACACCCCCGCCGGCAACCAGATGGCCAGGCGCGACACCTCGGACCCGGCCGATGCCGGGCTCACCCCGGGTTGGGCCTGGTCCTGGCCGGCCAATCGCCGCATCCTCTACAACCGCGCCTCCGCCGATTCCAAGGGCAAGGCGTGGGATCCCAAGCGCAAGCTCATCGAGTGGAACGGCCAGCGCTGGGCCGGCATCGATGTGCCGGACTTCGTCATCACCTCCAAGCCGGAAGACGGCATGGGCCCGTTCATCATGAATCCGGAGGGCACGGCGCGTCTGTTCACCCGCGGCATGATGCGGGACGGGCCGTTCCCGGAGCACTACGAACCATTCGAGGCGCCGGTCGCCAACGCGCTGCATCCCAAGGTCGGGCCCAATCCGGTCGCGCGCGTGTTCAAGGGCGATCTCGAAGTCTTCGGCAAGGCCGCGGACTTCCCGATCGTCGCGACCACCTACCGTTTGACCGAGCACTTCCATTTCTGGTCGAAGCACACGCGCATCAACGCCATTCTGCAGCCGGAGGAGTTCGTCGAGATCGGCGAGGCGCTGGCGGCGCAGAAGGGCATCAAGAACGGCGAGCGCGTCCAGGTGCGCTCGAACCGCGGCCGCATCAAGGCGGTCGCCGTGGTCACCAAGCGCATCAAGCCGTTCAAGATCGACGGCAAGGACGTGCATCTGGTCGGCATACCCCTGCATTGGGGCTTCACCGGCCAGACCCGCAAGGGCTTCGGCCCCAACATGCTCACTCCCTATGTCGGTGACGCCAATATCGAGACGCCGGAATACAAGGCGTTCCTGGTGGACATCGAAAAGCTGCCCGCTTCGGCAGTGAGCTAGGGAGGCGCGCCATGGCCAGCTTGCAAACCCTCGACATCAAGCGCCGCTCCGCCACCACCACGCCGCAGCCCAGCGTGCGCGAGACGGTGGAAGTGGCGAAGCTCATCGACATCTCCAAATGCATCGGCTGCAAGGCCTGCCAGGCGGCCTGCCTCGAATGGAACGATCTCCGCGAGGAGGTCGGCTTCAATGTCGGGGTCTACGACAACCCGGCCGACCTCACCGAGAACAGCTGGACGGTGATGCGCTACACCGAGACCGAGGCCAACGGCAATCTCGAGTGGCTCATCCGCAAGGACGGCTGCATGCATTGCGCCGATCCGGGCTGCCTCAAGGCCTGTCCGGCGCCGGGCGCCATCGTGCAATACTCCAATGGCATCGTCGACTTCATCTCGGAGAACTGCATCGGCTGCGGCTATTGCGTGCGCGGCTGCCCCTTCAACATCCCGCGCATCTCCCAGAAGGATCAGAAGGCCTACAAGTGCACGCTCTGCTCCGATCGCGTTGCGGTCGGCCAGGCGCCGGCTTGCGCCAAGGCCTGTCCGACCCAGGCGATCTATTTCGGCACCAAGGAAGACATGATCCGCCATGCCGATACTCGGATCGCCGACTTGAAGGAGCGCGGCTACGCCAATGCCGGGCTCTATGATCCCAAGGGCGTGGGCGGCACTCATGTCATGTATGTGCTGCAGCACGCGGACAAGCCCGAGCTCTATGCCGGTCTGCCCAAGGATCCGCGCATCAGCCCCTTGGTCGAGCTGTGGAAGGGCGTCACCAAGCCCTTGGCCCTGGTGGGCCTGGGCCTGACGGCGCTCGCCGGGTTCTTCCACTACGTGACCAAGGGACCGAACGAGGTCGAGGAAGAGGACGAGGCGAAGGCGGATCGAGTCCAGCACGGATACGACGCATGAGCGCGCGCAACACGGTCGGCCGCTACACCGCCTGGGCCCGGGCGAACCATTGGCTGACGGCGATGACATTGATCCTGCTCGCTCTGAGCGGCATGTCGTTCTTCCATCCGGCCTTGTTCTTCTTCTCCTCCTTGTTCGGTGGCGGCGTGTGGGCGCGCATCATCCATCCCTGGCTGGGGGTCGTGCTGCTGGTGAGCTTCACCGGCCTCTTCCTTAGATTCTGGCGGCACAATCTGTGGGAGCGGAGCGACAGCACCTGGATGGGCCGGATCGCCGACGTGCTGGCGGACCGCGAGGAAAACCTGCCCGAAGTCGGCCGCTACAACGCCGGGCAGAAGATCGTGTTCTGGGGGATGACGCTGTTGATCCTGTTGCTGTTCGCGAGCGGCCTGATCATGTGGGATGCGTATTTCCGCGATTACACCACGATCGATCAGAAGCGTCTTGCCGCATTGCTGCATGCGGCCGGCGCCGCGGTGATCATCGGCATCTGGATCGTCCACGTCTATGCCGCGATCTGGGTCAAAGGCACCGTGCGCGCGATGACCCGCGGCTCGGTCACCGGCGGCTGGGCCTGGAAGCACCATCGCAAATGGCTGCGCGAGGTGGTCGCCGGCCGCAGCGGCGAGCACAACGCCGACTGAGCTTGCGCCCGGCGCTTCGGTCCTGTTTTCTGTCAACAATGCATGCCCCCACCCCAGCCCTCCCCCGCCAGACGGCGAGGGAGGGGGCATGACAGCACGTCAGCTCCCTCCCCCAACTTGTTGGGGGAGGGCTGGGGTGGGGGCTTGTTTCGACTGCGGGTGCTGCCATGACCGTCAAAGGCCCAATCGTCGAAGCGGTCGATATCGGCAATGTCGCCGATGCGCCTTTCGCCCGCTTGCCGAACTTGCAGCGGTTGTTTCAACGCCGGGCCTCGCGCCTGAAGCACCTGGCCGAGGGCCATGCGCTCCGGCCGTTCCTCCTGTTCATGGCCGAGATCGCCCAGGCCCAGCATGAGGCCGTGCAGGCGATGCCGCCGGGCACGCTGCCCTTGGCCGGGGATCTCGACCTCCTGCGCGAGCATCGCACCGCGCCCTTGGACCGCATGACCTGGCGCCGCGATTCCTCCTGGCGGGCGGCACTTGCTCATATGCTCCATGCGCTCAAAGCGGCACCCATGCCGGAAGCCGCCGCGAAGGCGCGCGACCTCGTCCTCTGCATGGGCGAAGGCGCGCAGGAGCAGCTGGCCCTGCGCGTGCTGGAGGGGACGGTCCGCGGCGAGGAGCTGGCGCTCGCCAGCTTCGTTGCCGCCGCGTTGCAGGCCTATTGGAGCCGCATGGCGGCCTTGCTGGACCCGGCCTCGCTCGGCCCGCTCGAGCGGCAATGCGACTGTCCGGTTTGCGCCTCGCCGCCGATCGCCAGCCTCATGCCGGCGACCCCGTCGCTCGAACGCACGCGCTATCTCGCCTGCGCGCTCTGTGCGACCGAGTGGCACTACGTCAGGATCAAATGCGCCAATTGCGAGAGCACCAAGGGCATCGCCTATCAGGAGATCGCCGGCGCCAAGGCCCACGTCAAGGCCGAGACCTGCGAGGAGTGCAAGACCTACACCAAGATCTTCTATGGCGAGCGCGACGCCGAGATCGAGCCCTTGGCCGACGATCTGGCGAGCCTCGGTCTCGACGTTCTGGTGGGCGACGCCGGCTGGCACCGGGCCAATCCCAATCCCTTCCTATTGCCGGGAGAGGTCGTCACGCATTAGTGTGCCGGTTCCGAAGTTCGCCGGGCTCGTTGGCGAACTTCGGAATGGTCGACACTAGCGTGGGCCTTCACCCGAACGGGGTCTCTGTCAGGTGCTGACGAAACCGACCCGTGCTTCCTCGCCTCTGCCTTCGGTGGATAGCGTTCTGCGCGGGACGGAGGGGATCCGCCTCATCGCCCGCCATGGCCGCACCGCGACATTGGCTGCCGTGCGCCTGGTGCTGGCCGAGCTCCGCCACGCCAAGGGTTCGGCTTCGGTGGATACCGTGGCGGCGGCGGCGGCGGCCCGGCTGGAATCGGCATCCCTCCAGTCGCTCCGCCCGGTCTTCAACCTGACCGGCACGGTTCTCCACACCAATCTCGGCCGCGCCCCCGTGGCGCCGGAGGCGGCCGCGGCGGCGGCCGGCGCGCTCGCTGCAGCCGTCAATGTCGAATACGAGCTGGAGAGCGGCGAGCGAGGCGAGCACGATCACCATGTGGAAGCGGATCTGAAGGATCTCACCGGCGCCGAAGCGGCGACGGTGGTCAACAACAATGCCGCGGCGGTGTTCCTCATCCTGAACACGCTGGCGCTCCGCCGCGAGGTTCCAGTCTCCCGCGGCGAGCTCATCGAGATCGGCGGTTCCTTCCGCATGCCGGACATCATGGCCCGGGCCGGGTGCCGCCTGGTCGAGATCGGCACCACCAACCGCACCCATCTCCGGGATTTCGCGGCGGCCGTCACACCGCGGACAGCGATGCTGATGAAGGTGCATCCTTCAAACTACGCGATCCAGGGCTTCACCGCCGCGGTTGGCGATGCCGAGTTGGCGAAACTCGCCCACGAACATGGCGTTCCCTATGTGGTCGACCTCGGCAGCGGCACCTTGGTCGATCTCGCCCGCTTCGGCTTGCCGCATGAGCCGACGCCGCAAGCGGCGCTCGCCGCCGGTGCGGATCTGGTCAGCTTCAGCGGCGACAAGCTCCTGGGCGGACCCCAGGCAGGCATCGTCGTCGGTCGAGCCGAGCTGGTGCGGCGGCTCAATCGCAATCCATTAAAGCGGGCACTCCGCCTCGACAAGGCGCGGCTTGCAGCACTCGCCGCCACGCTCAAGCTTTATGCCGATCCCGATCGCTTGGCCGAGCGCCTGCCGACGCTTCGGCTGCTCTGCCGGCCGGTCCTGGAGATCGAAGCGCTCGGCCGCCGGCTGCTACCGAGGCTGGCGAAAGCGCTCGCGGGCAAAGCCGAGGCGGTGCTGGAGGAGACCAGAAGCCAGATCGGCAGCGGCTCGCTTCCGGTCGACCGCTTGGAATCGCGCGCGCTGTCGATCCGACCGATCGGCCCGCGCAAGAGTGCAGGAAAGTCCCTCGAGGCGCTGGCGACTGCCTTCCGCCGGCTTCCGATCCCGGTGGTTGGACGCCGGCAGGACGGCGCGCTCAAGCTCGACCTCCGCTGCCTGGAGGACGAGGAGGGGTTCCTTAGCCAGCTCGACCGCTTGGCGCTTTGAGCGATGTTTGCCTGGCTCGCCCGCCGCCGCACCGAGGCGTCCGCAAAGGCTCATGACGCCGCCATGGCGGCGGCGCGGCAGGCCTTCGATGCGGGCGAATTCGCAAAGGCGCGGGAGATCTGGGCGGAGCTCGCCCAATCGGGGCTGGCGCGGGCTGAGAGCAATCTCGCCGGGCTCTATGCCGAAGGGCTCGGCGTCGCCCGCGACCCGGTCGAGGCGGCACGGCTCTTCCGCCTGGCGGCCGAGGCAGGCGATGCGATCGCCCAGCAGAACCTGGCGCTCCTCTATTACGAGGGCCGCGGCACCGACGGCGACCTGGCGCTGTCGGCGACGTGGTATCGGCGCGCCGCCGAAGCGGGCCTGGTCGATGCCGCCAACATGCTGAGCTGGATGCACTACGAAGGCGTGGGTGTCGAGCGCGACTACGGGGAGGCAAAGCGGTGGGCGGAAGCGGCCGCCGCCAAGGGCAGTGCGTCCGCCGCCTGTCGGCTGGGCCAGATCCACCACAACGCCCAGGGTGTCCTGCGCAATCCGGCCGCGGCAGCACGCTGGTTCGAGATTGCCGCGCGCGCCGGCGACGGCGAGGCGCAGGCGATGCTGGGTGCGGCCTACCATCTCGGTCTCGGCATCGAAGCCGATCAGGCGCAGGCCCATCGGTGGCTGAGCCGTGCCGCCACCCAAGGCAATGAGACCGCTCGGGGTTTTCTCGTGCGCGTCGGCGAGCGCCTCACCAAGGCCGAACGGGCGCGGGCAGACGCGCTCATCGCTGAAGGAGATCAGGCGTGATCGTCGGCACGGCAGGCCATATCGATCACGGCAAGACGGCGCTCATCAAGGCCTTGACCGGAATCGACGCCGATCGCCTGCCGGAAGAGAAGGCGCGCGGCATCACCATCGATCTGGGCTTTGCCTATCGGCCGATCGCCGGCGGAGAGACCTTAGGGTTCGTCGACGTGCCCGGCCATGAGCGCTTCGTCCACAACATGCTGGCCGGCGCCACCGGCATCGACTTCGCGCTCCTCGTGGTTGCCGCCGACGACGGACCGATGCCGCAGACCCGCGAGCATCTCGCCATCCTGGATCTGCTGGGGGTCAGACAGGGCGTGGTGGCGCTCAGCAAAGCCGACCTGGTGGGGCCGGATCGCCTCCTCGAGGTGAGCGAGGAGCTGAACGCCCTTCTCGAAGGCACCTTGCTTGCCGGCGTGAAAATCCTGCCGATTTCGGCGCTTTCCGGCGACGGCGTGCCGGCCCTCGAGCGGCTGCTCTTGGACGCCGCAGCGAGCCTGCCTGAGCGCCAAGCGGGGGGCCGGTTCCGGCTTGCCATCGACCGCAGCTTCAGCCTGACCGGCGCCGGCACGGTGGTGACCGGCACCGTCGCCTCGGGCAGGGTCAAGGTCGGCGACCGGCTGCTCATCAGCCCATCCGGTATCGAGGCGCGGGTTCGCGGCATCCACGCGCAGAACCGCGAGGCGAAAGAGGGCCATGTCGGCCAACGCTGCGCCGTCAACCTGACCGGGACCGGCGTCGATCGAGAAAAGATCCATCGCGGCGACTGGCTCGTCGATCCGGCGCTGCATACCCCCACCGACCGCATCGACGCCCGCCTCAGGCTGTTGGCGAGCGAGGACCGCCCTCTCCGCCACTGGACGCCGGTGCATCTGCACCTGGGTGCCGCACATCTGCCGGCGCGCGTGGCGATTCTCGAGGGCGAGACGGTGGCGCCGGGCGAAGAGGCTTCGGTGCAGCTCGTGCTGGATCGCCCGATCGGCGCGCTCACCGGCGACCGCTTCATCCTCCGTGACCAATCGGCCCGCCGAACCATCGGCGGCGGCCGCATCCTCGATCCCTTTCCGCCGTCGCGGGGACGCCGT
The DNA here is from genome assembly GCA_016195085.1 of Pseudomonadota bacterium. NCBI lineage: Bacteria > Pseudomonadati > Pseudomonadota > Pseudomonadota bacterium. The sequence continues at coordinate 53,012 of JACQAG010000084.1, forward strand.
CGGCCGGAGCGCTTGGCGGCCCTGGCCGCACTCGCCGAAGCGGAGCCGGAGTCAGCGCTCGCCCGCCTCATCGAGATCGAGCCGGGCTGGGTCGATCTCGCCCGTTTCGCGCTCTCCTTCAACCTCGGCGATGCCGAGGCGCTGTGGCGGAAGCTCGGCCTGGTGATCATCGCCGACGGCCGGCAGCGCTTCGGCCTCAGCCGAAGCCGCACCGCGTCCCTGGGCAGCGAGCTCAAGCAGGCGCTTGCCGCTTATCACGCGAAGACGCCGGACAGTCCCGGCTTGGAATTGGAGCGTCTCCGGCTGGCGCTGGCGCGCCGGCTGCCGCCCGCGGTTTTCGCAGCGCTCGCCGCCTCGCTCCTGGCCGAGAAGGCGATCGAGGCCGACGGCCCGTGGCTCCGAATGCCCGGCCATGCGGTCAAGCTCACCCCGGCGGACCAGAAGCTCTGGGCCCGCATCGAGCCGACGCTCGCGCGGGAGCGCTTCCAGCCGCCCAGGGTCCGCGATTTCGCCCAGTCCCTGGGTCAGCGCGAAGAGGACGTGCGCAAGCTCTTGAAGCGGCTTGCGCGCATGGGAAAGCTGATCGAGGTCGCCCATGACCACTTCTTCCTGCGCAGCAACGTGGCCGCCCTCCTCGCCATCGCCGGCGAGCTCAGCCGCCCGGGCACGTTCACTGCCGCGCAATTCCGCGACCGGATCAGCACCGGGCGCAAGCTGGCGATCCAGATCCTGGAGTTCTTCGATCGCACCGGCGTCACGCTCCGCGATGGGGATTTGCGGCGGCTGCGCGCCGATCGCCTTCATCACTTTGGTACCGGCGGCGGATGAGCTATCGTTCCTCGGTGCCGAGGGGAAGGGAAGCGTCCCTGGTGGGGCGGCTGGACTTCAAATCCAGTAAGGGTCGTAAGCCGGTCCTTGGTGGGTTCGACTCCCACTCTCTTCCGCCATCGGCCCAGCGAGCGGAGAAGGTTGTCAGCGAGGACGCTTCGAATTGAGCCGGGACTATCTCAACGCGCTGCAGAAGATCGCGCTCGCCAGCGAGGACGAGGAGCGGCAGTTTCGCCGCGACGCCCAGCGCCGGATCGCCCTGCTCGCGGCGGCGAGAACGGAGGCCTACCGGCGCTACAATCTGCTGAAGGCAATGGTGGAAGCGGCCGCCGCCCACGCGGACTGCGAGTCCTCAGCGGCCGCCCAGGTCTCCCGCATCGCCGCCCTCACCGGCTGGTCGGAAAGCGACTCGGGCTGGCCCGATTTCAAGGGGGCGCTCGCCGAGGTCGCCCGCACCATTCATGCCGATCTCCACGGCTCCGGCCGCGACGAGGAGCCGAAGGAGGTTGCCGCAGCGGCGGTGACCGACGCCTTTCGCCGGTTCGAGGCGTGGTATCGCGGGCATTACGGCGCGGAGTTCCTGGCGCTCATGGAGCAGCAGCAGGCGTTCCAACCCGCCGTCGATTTCTGATGCCGGCCGGCCTCGGGTGAGCCTCACCGGTCGCGATTTCGAGCCGTGGCTGGTGCGGCAATTCGCGCGACGAGGATCTTTCACCGTCCTCATCATCCTCATCGCCATCCGCGAGCCGACGCTCTTCCCCATCGGAGCATCCTATGCCTCGGTCATCGGCAATGAGATGAGCTGGCCGGAGATGCGGCGCCTGTTGGATGCCTCCGGCCTCAAATGGGATGGTGCCGCCTTGTTCGTGGCTGAGAGCCCAGACGGCAAGCCGCTCATCGATGCCGAGGCAAAGGCCCAGCTCCACGCAATGCAGGAGCGCATCATCGCCGACCACGCGCGCATCAACGAAGGCGCCTTCTTCGACCGCAAGGGAAGGCTGATGCGGGTCGAGGAGATCGAGACGAGTTAGATGGCGCTCGTCGCAGCGAGTTCCGCCAAGTGCCCCCACCCCCACCCTCCCCCAACAAGTTGGGGGAGGGAGTCGAAGGACGTCTCATGTCCCCTCCCTCGCCGTAGGCGGGGGAGGGTTAGGGTGGGGGCATGCGGCGCCTAAGAAGGCCCTTCGCAGCCCGGGAAGTCTTCCTCGCGCATCTTCCGGAGATAGGGTTCGGCGACTTCGGGCCCGGGCGTCAGCGCCGCCTTCGCCGACGGCCAATCCTCCGGCTTCACCCGCACCAGCCAGCCGGCACCATGGGGATCGGTGTTGATCGGTCCAGGCCGATCGAGGAGATCCTCGTTGCTGGCGAGGATCTCGGCGGCGAAGGCGATCTTGGCGGCGCCAATGAGCTTGCCCGCCTCCACCACAGCGCAGGCCTGGCCCGCTTCGAGACGGCGACCGGGGCGCTTCGGCGTTACCGCGATGATGTGGCCGACCATGGCGGAAGCGACCGCGGTGATGCCGACCTCGACCGACCCGTCCGGGAGCTCGCGATACCAGAGCTGGTTTCGAACGTCGTAGAAGAGATCGTCCGGCAGATGGCAGCCATTCACCACCGGCATCGCTGGCCTCAGAAGGTGAAGCGGGTGAGCGAGATCTGGCTGCCGTTGGGAAGCGTCATCGTCGCCGTGGTCGTGCTGGTGAACTGGATGGTGACGGTGCCTTGGCCGGCAAACAGGCTGGGCGCCTGGTAGGGTCCGCCCAAGGCCTGCCCGCCACGATACTCCTGCAAGGTCCCCTGAAAGAGCGTGGTCGAAGACATCGCCGCCTGGCTGATGTACCAGGCCGCTTGGCCGCGGCTGTCATACATGTAGGCCGACATGAACATGGTCGAGCTCTGCACCTCGAAGAAGTAGCCGCGCCCGGGCTCATTGGCATTCCACCACCATCCCGTCTGCGGCATGCCCGATGCGGGGCCGGCGGCGACGCCGCCGGAGACGAAATTGTAGCGCTGGATCGAAATCGTACCGCCGGCCCAGGTGAGCCGGCCGGTGGTCGCGGTATCGAAGCTCAAGGTGACCGTGCCGACCGAGCCCAAGGCGGTCGCCGCCTGAAAGGCTCCAGCCAGGGTCTGGCCGTTGGCATATTGCAGCAGGCTCGCTTGGAAGGTGGAGTTGTTCGAGCGTGCGCCCGACCCGATGTACCAGATCGGCGTGCCGTCGGAGGAATAGAGATAGCCCGACATAAAGATGTTGTTGCCGCTGACCTCTAGGCTGAAGCCGCGGCCGCTTTCCGAGGAGTTCCACCACCATCCCGTCTGCGGGCTGACCGCGCCGGCGCTGGCATCGACCGTTGCTTTGAACATGCCTCGTCCATGGGTCACCGCAACCAAGGTCGTGGAGCTGCCGATGAAGAACAGCTCGTCGACCGAGACCGTTCCGGGACCGTCATTGCTGGTGCTCCAGCTGGAGCCGCCAGTCTCGGAGGTGAATACACCGACCTCGGTGCCGACATAGAGCCAGCTCGCATTCGAGGGGTTGCGGGCGATGCCGCGGATCGGCGCCGAAGGGAGACCCGTCGCGATATTCGTCCAGCTGGCGCCGCCATCCGCCGTTTTGCGCAGATTGCCGCTCGAATAGCCGCCATAGGCAATGTACACGGTATTGCTGGTCGAGGGGTCGATCAAGATGCGGTTGACCATGCGACTCACGCCGACATTGACCAGCGTCCATGACGGCGTGGTCGCGGTGCCGTTGGTCGTGTAATAGACCGCGCCGTTGTTGTGGCCGACCCAGATGAGGTCGCTGTTGCCCGTCGCTACCGCGACCGCGCTGATGTAGTTGCCGGAAGTGGGGGAGGGGGATTTGATCGTCCGCCAGGTCGGCGTCGCCGCCTTGGCATTGTCCGTGACCCAGAGCGAGGCTGCGCCGACGATGAGGCGCGATTGGCTGTTGGGGTCGAGAATGAACGGCGCGATGAAATTCGCCTGCGAGGTGCCGTTGCAATCGAAGTCGCCGCCCTCGGTGATGCCGGTGCAGATCGAGCTCGCCGACAGGCCGCCATTGGTCGAGCGATGCACATCGGCATAGACGTACTCGCCATAGAGATAGTTGCTGTCGGTCTGGTCGATGGCCGCATAGCCGCCATCGCCGCCGAATGCCTGCGTCCACCCTTGGCTGCCGGAGGTGACCAGCGTGCCGTTATCCTGGGCTCCGGCATAGAACCGTGTGCCGTCCGCGGATGCGGCACCCCCGTAGAGCTGGGTGGTGGTGATGCCGGTATTGAGCGCGCTCCAGGTATTGCCGCTGGAGCCGCTGTTGGCCGAGAGGATGTCGGAGGACTTCCACAGCCCGCCATCATTGCCGGCAAAGAGAATGCGGTTCGTCGTGCCGTTGTAGCTTGGATGACTGACCAGGAGATGATGATCCGCGTGGGGCGAGGATGGCCAGGATTGCCAGGTCGTGATCTTGGTGAAATTCGCACCGCCGTCGATCGAGCGGTATTGGTCGATGCCGGCGGTCACCACCACCTGGCTGTTGGTCGGATCGATCCAGATGGTGTTGTCATACCAGCCCTGGTTGCCCAAGTGCCCGGGGGAGCTGACGAGGCTCCAGGTGGCGCCGCCATCGCTCGATTTGTAGATCTCGCCGCTGTTGTTCTCGACCGATGCGTAGATGAGGCCGGAGGTCGCCGGCGCGTAGGCGAGCTCCACGCGCTTGCCGCCGGAGACGACGGTAACCGACGTGCTGCTCCACGTGGCGCCAGCGTCCCGTGAGTAGATGATGGTACCCGCGCCGGAATCGGAGCCGCCGCCGCCGGCGATCGCGTTGTTCGAGTTGTTCGGATCGATGGCGACGATGAGCCGGCGCAACGTCGTCATCTTGGTCCAGCTGACGCCGCCGTCGCTCGTCCGGTAGACGCCGTTGTTGGTCGCGGCCAGGACGATGTTGTTGTTGGTCGGATTGATCGCCAGGCGGTTGACGTAGTACCAGATGCTGTCGTTAGCGGGATTGGTGGCGGAGAGCTGAATCCAGGTCTGGCCGCCGTCGGTCGACTTGAAGATGCCGGCGCCGCGGATCGCATCGACGTTGAAGAATCCCTCGCCGGTCGCGGCATAGACGACGCTCGAATTCCCCGGCGCGAAGGCAATGTGGCTGACCGCGAGATTGGCGGAGAAGTCGTTGACCGCGCGCCAATTGGCGCCGCCGTCGCTGGACGACCAGATGCCGCCGCCGACCCCGCCCATGATCATGTGGCTGGCGTTGGACGGGTCGATCGCCAGCGCCCGAACGCGGCCGGGCACGTTGTTGGGGCCGATGGACGTCCAACGGCTCGCGTCCAGGCCGGCGAGCGCTGGCGCGGCGCGGCCGCCGGGCGAGGCAAATGTCGGCACCTGCAGCATGCGGGTGCGGGCGGCGAGGGCCTCGATCAGGCCGTCGGGCTTGACCGTCCCGCTTTCGTCGGCCTGCTGCATGGCCCGGAACTTGGCCCATTCCCCGGGCCTGTCCGCCTTCGGGTGTTCGGCGCGATTGAGCGAGCGGGCGAGCAGCTTCGCCGGCATGGTGCAGACGCTGTCGTTGTCGAGCGCGTGCTGGCTCCGGAGAAGACGCAGCTTGTCCAGCGTCAGACCGGCGGCTTTCGCCACGCTCGTATCGTCGCGCACGCCCGGTCCGCACCGGTCGCCTTCGCTCGCGATCGGGCGGCTGCCCTCGACGATCGGCGGCGGCTCTTGGGCCTGGCAGGCGGCGAGCAGGAGGCTGAGAGCGAGGAGCCCGAACCGCAGGGTTTGCACGATCATTCTCCAACTCCGACGGTGATGCTGCGCGTAACCGAGCCACTTCCATAGGCAAGGGTCACGGTTACGGCATAGCTGCCCGGGCGTTCCGCCCGGAGGGTGAAGTTGCGGATGGTGACGAGGCCGAGAGCGGGCGGGTTGGGCGGCGACCCAGGCTGCGAGGCGGGCGCGCGGGGCACCGCAAGAGTACCGACCTCATAGGCCTCGGGACCGATGGACAGGCTCGGATCGGCGCTGCGGGCGGCGAGGCGCGCCGGCCCGAGGTCGCGATTGGGGATCATGCGCACCTCGAGCGCGCCGGTCTCGCCGCGCTTCAGCGCCGCCGGGACGGTGGTGAGGATCAGCTCGGCGTCTTCCGCCCGCGGTGCGCAGCCCGCCGCCAGCACGAGCAGGAAGCCGAGCGCGATCGCCGCCGCAATATTCCCTTGCCCAGCCATTCTGGCCCCGCCCGCCCTGTGAGTCCCCCCGATGGTCGGGATGATACCTGAAGGCGATCCGGACACGCCAGCCAGGTACCTTCGAGGTGCCGCCCTTGACAGGCTCGCTGCCGCCGCCGGACACTTCGGCGCGCCATTTCCGATTGAAAAATCCGGGTCGTTCCGCCCCACCCGACAGTCGAGGCCCCCAATGGATCTGCAGCTCCGCGACAAGGTCGTGCTGGTCACCGGCTCCAGCAAAGGCATCGGCTTTACCAGCGCCAAGGGGTTTGCCGAAGAGGGCTGCCGTGTCGTGCTCTCGGCCCGCAACGGCGCCGATCTTAAGAAGGCGGCGGATGCGATCCGCGCCAAGGGCGGCACCGTCAGCACCGTCGAGGCCGATGTGTTGCAGCCCGCCGCGGCGGCCCGCGCCGTGGAGGCGGCGGTGAAGGCATTCGGCGGGATCGACATCCTCGTCAACAATGTCGGCGGCAGCCAGGGCGGCATCCGCGTGCTCGAGTCGACGGACGAGGACTGGCTGAAGACGCTCGAGGTCAATCTCTTGCAGACCGTGAGGATGATGCGGCTCGCCGTCCCGCACATGAAGGGACGGAACGGCGCCATCATCAACATTTCCTCGATCTCGGGCTGGATTCCCCAGCTCGCCGGCAGCGGCCAGTACGGCGCCGCCAAGGCGGCGCTGATCTTCGACACCGAGCGCTGGGCCTTGGAGTTCGTGCCCTTCGGCGTGCGCGTCAACACCGTCTCGCCGGGCTCGATCTGGGGCGAAGGCAATGGCTGGGATCGTTATCGCAAGGAAGACCCCGAAGGCTATGACGACTATGTCCGCGGCGGCTTTCCCATGGGCCGGCTCGGCCATCTGCAGGAGGTGGCCGACGTCGTCGTGTTCCTGGCCTCGCCCCGCGCCAACTGGATCAACGGCCGCAACGTGCCGGTGGACGGGCTGGAGCAGCCTTATGCCCGGCGCGGCCGGCGGCCCTATTGAACCGGGGATGCGAGCGATGAACGACTTCATCCGATCGATTGACGACATCCGCCTCGATGCCCGCACCAAGGGGTTGCCCCTGGCCGAGGGCGAGATTCGCCTGGGCGATGTCGGCAAGCAGGGCTGGAACGTGCTCAAGGGCGACATGACCTTGCCGCTGCTGACCTTGAGCGACGCCGCCGTCGCCAACAATCTCAAGGTCATGCGCGAGTTCATCGAGGCGAGCGGCGTGTCGATCGCGCCCCATGGCAAGGCCACGGGATGCCCGCAGCTCTACCGCCTGCAGCTGGAGGAGGGTGGGGCCTGGGGAATGACCGCAGCGACCGGCCCCCAGGCAATTCTGGCGGCGCGAAGCGGCGCTCCCCATGTGCTGATCGCCAACGAGCTGGTGAGCCCCGCCAATATTCGCCAGCTCGTCGGCCTGCAGAAGGCGTTTCCCAAGACGCGGTTCTACTCGCTGGTCGACTCGGCGGACGGCGTCAGGCGGCTCGCCGAATTCGCTCGCCCCGCCCTCGAGAAGGGACAGCGCCTTGCCGTGCTGATCGAGCTTGGCGCCGCCGGCGGGCGGGCCGGAGCCCGCAACAGGCAAGCGGCCGAGCTTGTGCTGGCCGCGCTCGGCAAGGCCGGCGAGGTTCTCGAGCTGGCCGGGGTGGAATGCTACGAGGGTGCGGTCAGCCGCGAGGGCGAGGTGGCGACCTTGGCGGCCATCGGCGAGCTCCTGGAGTTCGCGATGTCGGTCTACGAAGAGGCGGCGCGGCAGGGATTCTTCGCCGGGCTCGGGGAGACGCTGATTTCGGCCGGCGGCACCATCTATTTCGACGAGGTGGTGCGCCGCTTCGCCCGGATCCGCGCCACGCCGGGCCTGCGCATCGTGCTGAGAGGCGGGGCCTATCTGGCGCTCGATCACGGCTTCTATCTGCGCAACGCCAAGGCCATGGACCGCCGCGGCCAGATCGCCGGCCGCTCCGGCCCGAAGCCGCCATCCGAGGCCTTTCGTCCGGCGCTGGCGCTCTGGGCGGCGGTCTTGAGCCTGCAAGATCCGGGCACGGCGATCATGAACATGGGCATGCGCGATCTGCCCTATGACATCGACCTGCCGATCCCGCTCAAGCACTACCGGGAGGGCCGTCTCCTGCGCGACATCCAGGCGAGCAACGCTCCCTGGAAGGTGGTGCGCGCCAACGACCAGCACTGCTTCTTGAGCTATCCCGAGGGCTCCGACATCGCCACGGGCGATGTGCTCGCCTTTGGCATCTCCCACACCTCGACCGCGTTCGACAAATGGTCGGTCCTGTATCGGATCGACGAGTCCGCGACCGTCACCGGGGCGTTGAAGACGTTCTTTTGAAAGGCGATGACAGAATACTCGGTGCCGCTCGGTGTTGGTGCGGTCTGCAACGACCCTCACCCCGACCCTCTCCCGCGGTGCGGGAGAGGGGGAACGAATGCCTTCTCATACTCCCTCTCCCGCACCGCGGGAGAGGGCTGGGGTGAGGGTCCTAATCAGCCAATTGCTCGAAGCGTGATTTCAATGCGTCGACGACGTCAGCGGAACGCCGCCTCGTCCAGGGGATAGAGGGGACGGGTCACCTTGGAGAATTGCAGCCGGCGCATGTTGGCGCAGGTGGGGCCCGGCGTGTCGGCCATGAGGATGCGCTCGGCGACCGGGGCGAAGGCGGTGCGGAAATGTCCCGAAGACTTGACGAAGACCAGCGCCGCCTCGCCCAGATCCAAGCCGACGGAGGTGTAGAGTGCCGTATCCCACTCCATCGAGGGATTGGAGCGGATGGCGAGCCGGATGCTGCCGATGGCCAAGACCGCGGTCAGCCCATTGTTCATCTGTAGGCCCTTCGCACCCTTGTCGCGCATGCGATAGATGCCGTCGCTCAAGGCTATGACCCGCCCGGTCACCTTGAGCGGCTTGCCGTCGGCGCGGGACAGCTTGTGCCCGACGTCGAGGGTGATCTCGCTGCCGATGCCCGCCGCCGCGGCCGCCCGAGCCGCCTCCGCATCGCAGAGCGTCAGATAGCTCTGGCGCGGAGCCTGGTCGGCACCGGCCTTCAGCAGTCCCTTCAAGACCGCGACATTGTCCGCGGCCGAGCCGCCGCTGGGTCCGTCTCCGGCATCGCCGACCACGGTCAAGCCGGTCCCCTGGGCGAGGCCGGCGGCGATCGCGTCCTCGAGCAGGACCAGATCCGGGACGAATTGGTCGCGGGCCTGCCAGACCATGTCGGCCAGCTCTTGCGCCGCCGCATCGGCCACCGTCGGATCCTGGTCGGCGACCACCAAGACGGCGAAGCCCAGATCGGGAATGTCGAGCCAGGGCTGCACCGGGAAGAGGGCGGCATGCAGGATGCGTCCGCTCCGCTCCATGGTGCGCGCCGCATCGACCGCCGGCTTCAAGGGGCCGTCGGTGGTGCGGGCGATCGCCGGGCTCAGCAGCATCGGCCGCTTGGCCAGGCCCATGACCGGATGCCGCTTGCCGGCGATGGTCTCCAGCATGAGCATGGCGCAGCGCACGCCGGTCTCGAAAATGTCGATGTGGGGATATTCCCGGTAGCCGATGAGGAAGGTATTGGGCTGCAGCATGCGCGGCGTGATGTGGCCGTGCAGGTCGAGGGTGACGCCGATCGGGATCCTGGCGTCGACCGCGCGCCGCGCCCGCTCCAGGATGACGCCCTCGCAGTCGCTTTCGTCTTCGGAGGTCATCGAGCCGTGCAAGGCCAGGAGCACGCCGTCCACCGGCAAGGCGCGCTTGAGGCGCTCGATGAGCTCGCCGGCGAGGGCCTCGAAGGTCGCGCGCGTCAAGGGTCCGCTCGCCGCCGCCGAGGCGGCCAGGAGCGGCACGATCTCGACTCCGGCCGGCTGCAGCACGCTCAGGAAGCCCGGCACCTCCACCTGGGCCGCGCCGAAGCCGGTGAACAGCTCCTGGCCGCGCAGCAGATAATATTGCTGGAAGGTCTCGACCGTGGTCTTGAGCGGCGAGAAGGTATTGGCCTCCTCGATGAGCGCGCCGACGGCGATGCGCATGGGCGGATGGCCTGTCAGAAAGAAAATCGCGGATGAGCGCGGGGTCTGGTGGGCGCAGTAGGGATTGAACCTACGACCTCTCGCGTGTGAAGCGAACGCTCTCCCGCTGAGCTATGCGCCCCCAGTCGACCGCTTCCTATAGGGGGCGGCGGCGGCGCCTGTCAAGGCGAGGGGGCGGTCCGCCTGCGATCTCGGCCAGCGCGGCCGGCAGCGCATCGAAGCGATGCAGCAGGCGGTCCGCCCCCAGCTCCGCCACCGGCAGCCGCGCATAGCCGTAGCTCACCAGAATCATCGGCACGCCGGCGGCGCGCGCGGTCGCCACGTCATGCTCGTTGTCGCCGACCATGACCGCTTGGTTGGGTGCGGTCTCGAGCCGGGCCAGCGCCTCCAGAAGCACGCGCGGGTCGGGCTTGCGCACGGCCAAGCTGTCGCCGCCGACGACGGCGGAAAAGAACCGGTCGAGCCCGAGCCCGCCTAAGACCGCCGTGGTCGCCTTCAGCGGCTTGTTGGTGCAGACGGCAAGCCGAATCCCGTCCTCGGCCAAGTGCTGCAAGGTCGGCAGGACTCCTGGATAGGGCTGGGTCAGACGGGTCGCTTCCGCCTCGTAGGCGGCAAGGAAGCGCTCGACATGCAGCTTGGAGTCGGCCGGCACGGCACCGGTCGCGGCCAGCGCCCGCTCCACCAGCCGCGTCGTGCCGTCGCCGATCATGGCCTTGATCTCCGTCAAGCCGAGCTGTCTCCGCCCCAGCGATTCGAGCAGCAGGTTGGCGGCGGCCAGGAGATCCGGGGCGCTGTCGACGAGCGTGCCGTCGAGATCGAAAACGACGGCGCGAAGCTGCGGCATTGCTTGCCCTATCTCGGCCGGGGATCGTAAGACATGGTAAGAAAACGTGAGTTGGCCGGATTTCGGCCCCTGTGGCAAACAGCTTCGAGGGGCGCTCCCGCCGATGGCGCCTGGCGGAGACGAGGCGCCATGGGCAAGCCTGCATTGCCAGCACCCATTACCGAGAAGTAGCGCGCCATGGGTAACCGTAACATCGCCGCCATCGTCCTCGCGGCCGGCAAAGGCACCCGGATGAGCTCGGATCTGCCGAAGGTGCTGCATCCCTTGGCGGGCCGGCCGATGATCGGCTACGTCGTGGAGACGGTGACTGAGCTAAAGCCGGCCAAGATCGCGGTGGTGATCGCCGCCGATGGCGAGGCGGTCGCCAAGGCGGCCTTGCCTTACCCGACCGTGGTCCAAAAGCAGCCGCGCGGCACCGCCGATGCGGTCAAGGCAGCGCGCCGCACGCTCGCGGGATTCGCCGGCGACGTGCTCATCGTCTATGGCGATCACCCGTTCCTCACGCTGGAGACCCTGGAGCGGATGCTGGCGGCGCGGCGCGGCAAGTATGGCCCCGGCGTCGTGGTCCTGGGCTTTCGACCGGAGGATCCGACCGGCTATGGCCGGCTCGTCACCTCGGCCGGCGACGAGCTCGAGGCGATCGTCGAGCATCGCGAGGCCACGCCGGCGCAGCGCGCCATCCCGCTCTGCAATTCCGGCGTGATCGCCGTCGACGGAAGACAGCTCTTCCGCCTCATCGATCGTATCGACAATCGCAACGTCAAGGGCGAGTTCTATCTGACCGATATCGTGAAGCTGGCGCGCGCCGAAGGGATCGGCTGCGGCTATGTGGAAGCGGCCGCCGACGAGCTCTTCGGCATCGACGACCGGGTCAAGCTCGCGCGGGCCGAGGCGCTGATGCAGGGGCGCCTCCGGCGCGCGGCCATGGAAGCGGGCGTCAGCTTCGTCGATCCGGCGAGCGTGTATCTCGCCTGGGACACGCGGCTCGACCGCGATGTGATCGTGCATCCCTTCGTCGTGTTCGGTCCGGGTGTGAGCGTCGGCAGCCGCGTCGAGATCCGCAGCTTCTCCCACATCGAAGGAGCGGCGATCGAGGCGGGCGCCATCGTCGGGCCTTTTGCGCGGCTTCGGCCCGGGAGCCGGGTCGGTGCCGGCGCCCATGTCGGCAACTTCGTCGAGCTCAAGAACACGGTGCTGGGTGAGGGCGTCAAAGCCAATCACCTGGCCTATCTCGGCGACACCAGCATCGGCGCCAAATCCAACATCGGCGCCGGCACCATCACCTGCAACTACGACGGCTTCGAAAAATACCGCACCACGATCGGCGCCGGCAGCTTCGTCGGCTCCAATGCCACCTTGGTGGCGCCGGTGACGTTGGGGGAGGGCAGCTATGTCGCCGCCGGCAGCACGATCGTGAGCGACGTCGCCGCCGACGCGCTCATCATCGCGAGGCCGCGCCAGGTGGAAAAGCCGGGTTGGGCCAAGTCGTTCCGCGCCAAGCGTGCGGGGAGAAAGCTGAAGAAGGGCTGAGCCGGCATGTGCGGCATCATCGGCATTCTCGGCAAGCGGCCGGTGGCGGCGCTGCTGATCGATTCCCTGAAGCGCCTGGAGTATCGCGGCTACGATTCCGCCGGCATCGCCACCGTCGTGGACGGCCATATCGAGCGCCGCCGCGCGCCGGGCAAGCTTGCCAATTTGGAGCGGCGCCTCGAAGCCGAGCCGCTCGCCGGCCTGAGCGGGATCGGACATACGCGCTGGGCCACGCACGGTCCGCCCAACGAGGCGAATGCCCATCCCCATGCGACAAGGCGGGTCGCCATCGTGCACAACGGCATCATCGAGAACTACCGCGCCATCAAGGACGAGCTCGAGGCGGGCGGGCGCCGGTTTCAGAGCGACACCGACACCGAGGTCGTGGCCCAGCTTCTCGATCACTATCTGGCGGCAGGCAAGACCCCCGAGGAGGCGATGGCGGCGGCCATGAAGCGGCTCGAAGGCGCCTTCGCCTTTGCCATCATCCTCGCCGACCGCCCCGACCTCATGCTGGCGGCTAGGCGCGGCAGCGCGCTGGCGGTGGGTTACGGCGAAGGCGAGATGTATGTGGGCTCCGATGCGATCGCGCTCGCCCCGTTGACCAGGCGCATCGCCTATCTCGAGGAGGGCGACTGGGCGATCATCTCGCCGGGCGGCGCCGACATCCGCGACGCCGGCGGCGCCAAGGTCAAGCGGCCGATCAAGCAGGCGGAAGTCTCCGGCGATCTCATCGGCAAGGGCAACCACCGCCACTTCATGGCCAAGGAGATCTTCGAGCAGCCGGAGGTAATCGGCTATACGCTGGGATATTTCCACAATCCCGTCCGCAACCGCATCACCCTGCCGCCGATGCCCTTCGATCTGGCGACGGTGCCGCGGATCACCGCGGTTGCCGCCGGCACCTCCTATTACGCGGCCCTCACCGCCAAATATTGGCTGGAGCGCATCGCCCGCCTGCCGGTCGAGGTCGACACATCCTCGGAGTTCCGCTACCGCGCCCCGGACATGCCAGAGGGCGGTGCCGCTCTCATGATCTCGCAATCGGGCGAGTCCCTCGACACCCTGATGGCGCTCCGCTACGCCAAGTCGCAGCGCCAGCATATCGTCTCCCTGGTCAACGTGCCCGAAAGCACCATGGCGCGCGAAGCCGACGCCGTCTTGCGCACCTATGCCGGCCCCGAGATCGGTGTGGCTTCGACCAAGGCCTTCACCACGCAGCTGACCGTGCTCGCCTGCCTGACCCTCGCCATCGCGCGGGCCCGCGGCAAGCTCGACGGCGAGGAGATGGACCGGCTCGGCCGCCAGCTCATGCATCTCCCGAGCTTGGTCAGCCAGGTGCTCGAGCGGGCGAGGGAGATCGAGCGGATCGCCGAGGAGGTGGCCGAGGCGCGCGACGTGCTCTATCTCGGCCGCGGCATCAATTATCCGATCGCGCTCGAGGGCGCGCTCAAGCTGAAGGAGATCTCCTACATCCACGCCGAAGGCTATGCGGCGGGCGAGATGAAGCACGGGCCGATCGCGCTGATATCCGAGGACGTGCCGGTGATCGTGATCGCCCCTTCCGACGATCTCTTCGCCAAGACCGCCTCCAACATCCAGGAAGTGCTGGCAAGGGGCGGCAAGGTGATCGTGCTGACCGACGCCGAGGGGGCGAAGGCGCTCGAGCCCAAGCGCATGCGCATCGTCAAGCTGCCCAAGGTCGAGCCCCTGGTGGCACCGATCCTCTATGCGGTTCCCGTGCAGCTCCTGGCCTACTACGCCGCCGTCGCCAAGGGGACCGATGTGGACCAGCCCCGCAATCTTGCGAAATCGGTCACCGTGGAATAGCCCCGGCAGTCGAGGCTCGACAGGCACGCCCGCATCGGCTCTAGTTGGCGCATGACCGCCCCGGACAACGCTCAGCTCAAGCGCGAAGCGGCCGTCAGCGCCCTCGACTATGTCGAGGACGGCATGAAGCTCGGCCTGGGCACGGGCTCCACCGCCGATCTGTTCATCGAGCTCATCGCCCGGCGCATTCTCCAGGGCCTCAGGATCCAGGCGGTGCCGACCTCGGAACGCACCGCGCGGGCTGCGCGGGCGCACGGCATTCCGCTGTTCGATCTCGATGCCGTGGCGCCGCTCGATCTCACCATCGACGGCACCGACGAGGCCGACCGAGCGCTCGACCTCGTCAAGGGCGCCGGCGGCGCCTTGCTGCGCGAGAAGATCGTTGCCGCCTCCTCCAAGCGCATGGTGGTGATCGCCGATGCCTCGAAGCTGGTGCAGCGCCTCGGCCGGTTTCCCTTGCCGATCGAGGTGGTCTCCTTCGGCCATGGCACGACGGCAAGCCGGATCGCCGGCGCCGTTGCGGCGCTCGGCTATGGCAAGGTGCCGATCGTGCTGCGCGAGAAGAATGGCGCCCCGGTCAGGACCGACACCGGCAATCAGATCTATGATTGCCACTTCGGCGCGATCGCCGACGCGCCGGCGCTGGCGAGCCGGCTATCCCAGATCCCCGGCGTGGTCGAGCATGGCCTGTTCATCGGCATCGCCACCACCTTGCTGATCGCCGGCCCGGGCGGCGTCGAGACCATCGAGCGCCGATAGTTCGTCACTGCATAATTGAGACCCTTTTGATGGGTCGATGCGGACCCTCACCCCAACCCTCTCCCGCGATGCGGGAGAGGGGGAACGAACGCCCTCTCTTACTCCCTCTCCCGCATCGCGGGAGAGATGCTATGGGGCGGGCGGCGAAGCGGTGCACCATTGTCGTCGCCAAAGACCTCAATGGAGCGCGTCCCATGCCGAAAGTAGACGACCTGAGCCATTGCCTCGCCGCCCTCGAGCAGGATAGCACGCTGATCG
>JACQAG010000085.1 GCA_016195085.1 Pseudomonadota bacterium
CCCTTGAGGGGGAGGGATGGGGAGGGGGGTATCCGATGGCCCTCGCGCGGGACTAAGCCATGGCCGACGCTCTGCTCGCCCTCGTCACCATTCTTGGCGCGTTCGTCTATCTCTATGCCGACTCGCGTCTGCCGAGCCTTGCCATCGGCGATCCTCTGGGCCCGAAGGCGTTTCCGGCCCTGATCGGCATCGGCCTGGTCTTGTCCGGGCTGCTCTTGGCCTTCGAGACCTGGCGGAAGCGCCGCCGCGTCGCCAAGAAGGCGCCGGTCACGCCTGAGGATCGGCGCCACCGCCTGATCCTCCTCGGCATGGCGGCGTGGACCGTCCTTTACTATGCCGCTTTCGAGCCGGTCGGCTATGTGCTGGCGACCGCGCTCTATCTCCTGGGCCTGCTCGCCTTCTTCAACCGTGGCCGGCATCTCGTCAATCTCGCGGTGGCGCTCTGCTTCACCGCTTTTGCCTATGCGGTCTTTGTGCGCTTCCTCGGCGTGCTGATGCCGGACGGATTGCTGGCGCTGTGAGGAGCCGGGTCCATGGATAGCCTGGACGGCATCCTGCACGGGCTTGCCGTCGCCGGACAGCCCGTCAATCTCCTCTACACGCTCCTCGGCGTGTTCATCGGCACGATGATCAGCCATCTGCCCGGCATCGGCCCGTCTGCCGGGATCGCGCTCCTCATCCCGGTCACCTTCGGCATGGATCCGCCGACGGCACTCATGATGCTGGCCGGGATCTATTACGGCTGCATGTATGGCGGCGCCGTGACCGCGATCCTCCTGAACACCCCCGGCGATGCGGCCGCGGTCATGACCGTGCTCGACGGTTATCCGTTGGCGCGCAAGGGCCGCGCCGGAGCCACGCTCGCCATCGCCGCGGTCAGCTCCTTCATTGCCGGCACCATGGGTGTGACGGCGCTCGCCTTCATCGCCATGCCGCTCGCCACCCTGGCGCTCCATTTCGGCCCGGCCGAGTATTTCGCCCTCATGCTCTTCGCGCTGACTACGGTGAGCGCCTTGACCGGAGATTCCATCGCCAAGGGCATGATCGCCTGCTTGGTGGGCCTGGCGCTGGCGACCGTCGGCATCGATCTGCAGAGCGGCACGGTGCGCTTCACCATGGGCTTCGTCGAGCTGCAGGACCGGGTGAGCTTCCTCGTGGTGGTCGTCGGCCTCTTCGCCATTGCCGAGGTGAGCCGCATGGTCGAGGGCACGCTCGAGGGCACCATGCACACGGTCAGGATCAAGGGGAGGTTGTGGTTCACGCCGGAAGAATGGCGTCTGGCGTGGCCCGCCATCTTCCGCGGCTCCGCCGTCGGCTTCTTCTGCGGGGCGGCCCCCGGCCTCGGCGGCACCATTGCCGCGATGCTCGCCTACATCACCGAGAAGAAGGTTTCCAAGCATCCCGAACGCTTCGGCCATGGTGCCATCGAGGGCGTGGCCGGGCCGGAGGCGGCGACCAATGCGGATACCTGCGGCGCCTTCGTGCATCTCCTGGCCCTCGGCATTCCCGGATCCGGCGCCACCGCCGTCATCATGGGCGCCTTCATCATGTACGGCATCCAGCCCGGACCGATGCTGTTCAAGACCCATCCCGACCTGGTCTGGGGCCTCATTGCCAGCATGTATGTGGGCAATGTCATGCTCTTGGTCTTGAACCTGCCCTTGGTCGGCGTCTTCGCCCGCGTGCTCTATGTGCCGCCGGCGATCCTCTTGGTCATCATCCTCGGCATCGCCTCGGCCGGGGTCTTTTCCTTCAACACCAACACCTTCGATCTCTATCTGGCGCTTTTTTTCGGGGCGCTCGGCTACGGCTTCCGCAAGCTCGACATCCCGAAGGCGCCGCTCATCTTCGGCCTCATCCTTGGCGGCATGCTGGAGCAATCCTTCCGCCAGGCGATGACCATCTCCGGGGCCAACCCGATCATCTTCGTCAAAAGCCCGATCGCGGCCTTCCTGCTCCTGTGCGCCATCGGCTCGGTGGTGGCCTCGCTGTGGACCAAGCGCAAGCCGCCGGTCGTCACCGCCCCAGCCGCGGCCATGGCGCAGGAGGAGTGAGCCGCAAGGCCGTACCCCAGCCGCCGAACACTCAACAATCACTGAACATAGCGGCTCCGTCGCCTACGGCCGGCCATGCCAGGGAATGACGTTTCGTCGTTTGTTCCCCCATTTCGCGCAATATTTGATCGATTTATCGGTGTGAATGCCGCCGATCCGACGCCGACCATTGACGCATGTTGAGTTTAGTATTATCAACTAAACTAAACATCAATGGACGGTCCCGACAGGGCACCGTCCCGCGGGCCGGACCGCATTATCCGGCATGAAGAAGGGAGAGAACGCATGACGAGGTCGAGCGTAGGCCTTTTGGCGAGCCTCATCGCCACAGCGGTCGCGATGGTGCCAGCGGACAGGGCCGAGGCTCAGGGCAAGTCCCTGACCCTCTGTTGGGCGGCATGGGATCCGGCCAATGCATTGGTCGAGCTGTCGAAGGACTTCACGACGCAGTCCAACATCCAAATGAAATTCGAGTTCGTCCCTTGGACGAGCTATGCCGATCGCTTCCTCAACGAGCTCAACACCAAGAGCAAGCTGTGCGATCTGATCATCGGCGACAGCCAATGGATCGGCGGCGCGGCGGAGCAAGGTCACTACGTCAAGCTCAACGACTTCTTCGCCAGGGAAGCCATCAAGATGGATGACTTCATGCCGGCGACGGTGCTCGGCTATTCGGAGTGGCCGAAGCATACGCCCAACTATTGGGCGCTGCCGGCAATGGCGGACGCGGTCGGTTGGACCTATCGCAAGGACTGGTTCTCCAGACCGGCGATCCAGGCCGAGTTCAAGCAGAAGCACGGCCGCGATCTGGCTCCGCCGAAGACCTACACCGAACTGAAGCAGATCGCCGAGTTCTTCCAAGGCCGCGAAATCGACGGCAAGAAGGTTTACGGCGCCTACATCTTCACCGAGCGCGGCTCGGAAGGCATCACCATGGGTGTCACCAACGTGCTCTATGACTTCGGCTTCCAGTACGAAGATCCGAAGAAGGCGTACAAGATGGAAGGCTTCGTCAACTCTCCCGATGCGGTGAAGGGGTTGGAATTCTACAAGGCGCTCTACAAGTGCTGCACCGCGCCCGGCATGACCAACGCCTACATGCAAGAGGGGCTCGATGCCTTCAAATCGGGCCAGGTGGCGATGCAGATGAACTGGTTCGCCTTCTTCCCCGGCCTCTACAAGGATCCCAATGTCGGCGGCGAGAAGATCGGCTTCTTCGTCAATCCGGCCGAGAAGCAGCATGCGACCCAGCTTGGCGGCCAGGGCATCTCGGTCGTTTCGTATTCCGAGCGCAAGGATGACGCGCTTCGCTACATCAAGTGGTTTGCCCAGCCCGACGTGCAGAAGAAGTGGTGGGCGCTCGGTGGCTACTCTGCCCATAAGGCCGTCGTCAATGATCCAAGCTTCCCGAAGAGCGCACCGTTCGCGCCCGACTTCCTCAAATCCATGGAGATCGTCGTCGATTTCTGGGCGGAGCCCGCCTATGCGGAGCTGCTGCTCGACATGCAGAAGCGCATCCATGACTACGTCGTAGCCGACAAGGGCACGGCCAAGGAGGCGCTCGATCTTCTGGTCAAGGACTGGGAGAAGGTCTTCAAGGAAGAAGGCAAGCTCTAGCCGCTCAGATCGCCTCCGCTCGAGTCGCCCCCGCACGGGATCGCTCCCCGCGCGGGGGAACTCGAGGCGGCGTCGCGAGGGACATGTCTTGCCCGACCTGCCCATTCGAGATCAAAGTGGCGTTTCCATGCACGAGGCTGCCGCCAGCGCGTCCGTTGCCGAACGTGTCGCCGCCGCGACGCCGGAGACGATCGTCCGGCGCGTGCGTGGCCTGTCGGATCGGGCGATCGCCTGGGTATTCGTCCTGCCGACTATGGCGCTGCTCCTCGCCATCAACATCTTTCCGTTGATTTGGACGATCCGGCTCTCCTTCACCAACTACCGGGTGAACCGCGCGAATGCGCCGCTCCGCTGGGTCGGCATCGACAACTATGTCAGCATCCTGACCGATCCCGACATCTGGAGCAGCATGCAGGTGACCGCTCGCTTCGTCTTCTGGACGATCGCGATCGAGACGATTCTCGGCTTCCTCCTCGCCGTTCTCATCGACCGCAAGTTCCGCGGCCACGGCTTCTGGACCACCGTCATTCTCATTCCGATGATGCTGTCTCCGGCCGTCGTCGGCAATTTCTGGACATTCCTCTATCAGCCGCAGATCGGCCTTTTCAACTACGCCGCCTCGTTCATCGCCGGCATCCCGCCGTCCTCGTTCCAGATGATCGGCGATGTCAGCCTGGCACCGTGGTCGATCGTGATCGTCGATGTCTGGATGTGGACGCCCTATGTAATGCTGATCTGCCTCGCCGGGCTCCGCTCCATTCCCGGCTACATCTACGAGGCAGCAGAGGTCGACCGGGCCTCGGCCTGGCGGCAGTTCTGGTCGATCACGCTCCCCTTGGCGCTGCCCTTCATCATGCTGGCGGTGCTGTTCCGCGGCATCGAGAACTTCAAGATGTTCGATATGGTCAATCTCTTGACCAATGGCGGTCCGGGATCGACGACAGAGCTCGCCTCCATCACTTTGAAGCGCGAAGCCTTCGAAAAGTGGCGGACAGGCTATTCCTCCGCCTTCGCGATCGTCCTCTTCGTCGCCATCTTCGGGCTTGCCAACATCTACGTGAAGGCGCTCAACCAGGTGAAGCAGCGATGAGCGGCGGCATCACCGCATATTCGGTCGTCGAGCCCAGCGCCTGGTCCAGGCGTGTGGCCGCGGCGTTGGTGGTGCTCTACGCGCTCGTCTCGATGGTGCCGCTCGTGTGGATCGTCATCACCGGCTTCAAGACGCCGCCCGATTCGATCGCCTATCCCCCGAAGCTGGTTTTTTCGCCGTCGCTGGAAGGCTACGTCAATCTCTTTACCACTCGCTCGCGGCAAACGCCGGAGTACATCCACAGCCTGCCGCCGGCGCAATCCTGGTACGAGGAGCTCGTGCGTTCCCGCAACATGGTGATCGCCGGACCGTCCAAATATCTGCCGCGCTACATCAACTCGCTCGTCATCGGTTTCGGCTCGACGTTCTTGGCGATCCTCTTCGGCACCGCCGCCGCCTATGCCTTCTCCCGCTTCAAGGTGCCGCTCAAGGACGATCTGCTTTTCTTCATCCTGTCGACCCGGATGATGCCGCCGATCGCGGTCGCCATTCCGATCTATCTCATGTACCGCGAGCTCGGCCTCACCGACACCAAGCTCGGCATGATCCTGCTCTATACCGCCGTCAATCTCTCGCTGGCGGTCTGGCTGCTCAAGGGCTTCATCGACGAGATTCCTCGGGAATACGAGGAGGCGGCGATGATCGACGGCTATACGCGCCTGCAGGCTTTCTGGAAGGTGGTTCTGCCACAGGCCTCGACCGGCATCGCGGCGACGGCGATCTTCTGCCTGATCTTCGCCTGGAACGAATATGCCTTCGCCGTGCTGCTGACCTCAGGCGAAGCGCAGACGACGCCACCATTCATTCCCTTCATCATCGGTGAAGGCGGACAGGATTGGCCCGCGGTGGCCGCCGGCTCCACGCTCTTCCTGATCCCGATCGTGGTCTTCACCGTGCTGCTGCGCAAGCTGCTCTTGCGCGGCATCACCTTCGGAGCGGTGCGTCGATGAGCGACCATCTCGATCAAGGGATGCTCAAGGGCTCGCCGCTCGCCCGAATCTTCCGGCGACGGCCTTGGGAGACCCTCGCGACGGTGCTGATCGCGACCGGCATCCTCATGCTGATGCAGCCGATATCCCTCGAGCTCTATACCCATTCCTTCGCCACCATTCTCTTCGGCACGGTGATGTTCATCATCGTCTCGAAGTTTCCCGACTGAGGCGCGCCTTCGATGGCCGAGATCAGAGTCGAAGCCCTGTGCAAGACCTTCGGCGATTTCCTCGCCGTCAAGGGTTCGACCTTCACGGTCGCGAGCGGGGAGTTCTTCTGCCTCCTCGGGCCCTCCGGCTGCGGCAAGACAACGACCTTGCGCATGATCGCCGGCCTGGAGCTGCCGACTTCGGGCCGTATCCTGCTTGGCGGCGAGGACGTGACCTTCCGACGCGCCGCCGAGCGCGACATCGCATTCGTCTTCCAGCTGTTCGCCCTCTATCCGCATATGAGCGTGCGCGCCAATATCGCCTTTCCGCTGAAGTGCCAGGGCATGCGCCGCGCCGAGATTCGCCCGGTGGTCGAGACCGCGGCCCGCATCCTGCGCATCACCAATCTCCTGGATCGACCGGTCTCGGGCCTCACCTCGGGCGATCGGCAGCGAGTCGCGCTCGGCCGCGCCATCGTGCGCCAGCCCAAAGCGTTCATGATGGACGAGCCGCTCGGCGCGTTGGACTCCGAGCTCCGACATATCATGATCGCGGAGCTGCGGATGCTGCACAATCGCCTCCAGGCGACGACGATTTATGTCACCCATGACCAGCTGGAGGCGATGGCCATGGCCGATAAGGTCGCGGTCATGAGCAAGGGCGAGATCGTGCAGCTGGGCACGCCGAAGGAGATCTATGAGCGGCCGGCATCGCTGTTTGTCGCGGATTTCATCGGCTCGCCCTCGATGAACTTCCTGGACTTTCGCTCCGGGCTTAGTAGGGGTACGGCCTCGATTCGGCTGGGCGAAGGCATCGTCGAGGTGCCGGAGATACACGAGGATCTGGAGGAGCGAGATCTCGTTCTTGGCGTCCGCCCCGAGCATGTACGGATCGCCGAGCGCGGCATCATGCCGGCGGACGTGTTCGGCACGGAATATCTCGGCACCATGCAGCTGGTGACGCTCGCCACCCCACACGGCATGCTGCGGGCGCGGATCGCGGCAAATGTGCCGGTCAGGCGAGGCGAGCGCGTCGCCGTGAATTTCCTCGCCCCCAAGCTATCGCTGTTCGAAAAGTCTTCGGGGCGAGCGGTTAGAACCGGTCGCGCGATGGGAGAGCTCCGTGGCTGAGGTCGTCATCCGGGGCGTGACCAAGCATTTCGGTCGCCTTGCCGCCGTCAGCGATCTCACGCTTGCGGTCGGCGACGGCGAGTTCGTGGCGCTACTGGGACCGACCGGAGCGGGTAAGACCACGACCCTGCGCTTGGTCGCAGGGCTGGAGCGGCCCGATGCCGGCTGCATCAGCATTGCCGGACGCGAGGTGACGCGGGCCTCGCCCGCCGAGCGCGACGTCACCTTCGTCTTTCAGCAATATTCGCTCTATCCGCATCTCACGGTGTACGACAATTTGGCGTTTCCGCTGCGTTCGCCGCTTCGCCGCCTGCCGGAGGAGGACGTCCGCCGGCGGGTCCACGAAGTGGCCGAGCTGCTTCGCATCGGCGCCAAGCTAAAGAACCGGGCGACCCAGCTCTCTGGTGGCGAAATGCAGCGTGTCGCCAT
The DNA here is from genome assembly GCA_016195085.1 of Pseudomonadota bacterium. NCBI lineage: Bacteria > Pseudomonadati > Pseudomonadota > Pseudomonadota bacterium. The sequence goes on from JACQAG010000085.1 coordinate 7,460, forward strand.
CGGCCGCGCCCTCGTGCGCCGGCCTTCCGTCTATCTCATGGACGAGCCGCTGTCCTCGCTCGACGCCAAGCTCAGAGGCGAGTTGCGGCTGGAGCTGAAGCGCATCCAGCAGGATCTGGGCGCCACCATACTCTATGTGACACACGACCAGATCGAGGCTATGACCATGGCGACCCGCATCGGCGTGATCGAGCGGGGCCGGCTCGTCCAGCTCGATACGCCGCGCGAGATTTACGAGAACCCGAGAAACGTCCATGTCGCGGCCCGGCTCGGCCATCCCGGCATCAATCTTGTGCCGCGCAGCCTGTTTCCCGAGCTGGGCGCGCCCGGGGCGGCGACGGTGATCGGAGCACGCACCGAGCAGCTTGCGATCGCGAAGGCGGGTCCAGGGACCGCGCGCGGGCGGGTAACATGGATCGAGCATCTGGGTGACCGCAACCATCTGCACGTGCGGATCGGCGACAGCGAGGTCGTCACACTCGCCGATCCCGATGCCGAGCTCGGCGTCGGTGACGATGTATCGGTCGAAGTGGTAAGGCCGCTCTACTTCGACGCCAATGGTGACCGCATTGCCGCTTGACAATTTCACAGGAGCATCCGCGGGCGATGAATTCGGAGCGCCGATGCCGTCGGAGGGATTGATGTTGGCTGACCCCGCCGAGCGCCTGCGGGCGCTCAACGCCTGCGCCGATGTGGTGGCGCAGAACACGCGCTTGCTGACCGATCTAGACGCTGCGATCGGCGATGGCGACCACGGCACCAACATGAGCCGCGGCTTCAAGGCGCTCAAGGAGGCGGCGGAAGATCTCATTCAAGCCGCGCCCGGAGCGATGCTGCAGCGCGCCGGCACCATTCTCGTCGCCACCGTCGGCGGTGCCTCTGGGCCGCTTTACGGCAGCCTGCTGATGGCGATGGGCAAGGCGGCGGGAACGGCGGAGACGCTCGATCTGCCGTTGTTGACCGAGATGCTGAGCGAGGGGGTGAGCGCGGTCGGTCGTCGCGGCAAGGCGAGCCCGGGGGAGAAGACCTTGCTTGACGTGCTCGTTCCGGTCAGGGACGCGCTCAAGCAGTCGCTCGCCCACGGCGCCCGGCCCTTCGATCTCGCCCACAGGGTCGCCGACACGGCCGAGCAGGCTTTGGAGGCGACGCGACCGCTCAGGGCGACGAAAGGGCGCGCCTCGTTCCTGGGCGAGCGCAGTATCGGCCATCTCGATCCCGGCGCCGCCTCGGCCCGGCTGTTGGTCTCCGCGCTTTGCCAGCTCGTGGGAGAAGAGCGATGAGCCGAACCGTCGCAATCGTCGTCGTCTCCCATTCCTCGGATATCGCCAAAGGCACCGTCGACATGGTCCGGCAGATGGTCGGCGACAGCGTGCCTGTCGCCTGGTGCGGAGGCAATCCGGCCGGCGGTCTCGGGACCGACGTGAATGCCATCAAGAGCCGAATCGAGAGCGTATGGAGCGAAGCCGGCGTCGCGGTCCTGGTCGACCTCGGCGGTGCGGAGATGAACGCTGAAATGGCCATCGAAATGCTGGATGAGAAGCGGCGCGCCAAGGTCGTGCTGTGCGCGGCGCCGATCGTCGAGGGGGCGGTCATGGCGGCAACGCAAGCCTCGACCGGCAGCTCCTTGGATGAGGTGCGCGAAGCGGCGGAAGAAGTCGGCTGAAGGGTTCGAGGAGAGCGGAACGATGTCGAGATCGGGTTCCAAACCCAAGGAGGCGCCCGCAAGCCCGCCGGAGAATCCGGTGGGCACCGCGGCGCTGGTCGTTCCGCTGCGCAATGCGGTGGGATTGCACGCAAGGCCCGCGGTCAAGCTCACGCAGTTGGCAGCCCGCTTCGCCGCCACAATCGAGCTCAGGGTCGGAGAGGAGGGCGACTGGGTCGACGCGAAGAGCATCGTCCGGGTCATGGGCCTGAAGGCGCGGACTGGAACCGTGCTGCAGCTGCGCGCGGTCGGAGCCGACGCCGCCGAGGCTCTCGGCAACATCGAGAAGCTGGTGCTCGGTGACTTCGAACAGACATCCTGAGCCGAGCCGCCTGCGTCCGCCGGCCGCTGCCGGCCCCGAGGAGCGGGGCGCGGCATCGGCGCCGACGCGCGGCGAACGGACCTTGCCGGCGCAAATTGCCTCCCCGGGGCTTACCTGGGGCCCGGTCCGCCGGCTGGCCGCGGCGAGGTCTTGCGGCGTGGCCCAGCCGGAGCAGGGACCGCTTGGACCCGAGGTCGAATCCGAGAAGGTCCAATCCGCGCTCCGGCTGGCGCGCGCGCAGCTGGGCGAGCTCGCCCAGGACGGCAGCAGTCTCGCCGCCGACCTTCTGGCCTTTCAGATTGCGCTCACCGAGGACGCGGAGCTCACGCGCCCGGCGCTCGTTGCCATTGCCGCGGGCGAGGATGCCGGCAGGGCCTGGCGCGGGGCGCTGGACACCGAGATCGACGCCTACCGCCGGAGCGGCGACGAGTATTTCGCCCAGCGCGCCCAGGATCTCGTCGATCTGCGCGACCGCGTCTCCAGCCTCATCGATGGGGCTCTCACCCCGCCGCCCCCGCAAGAAGGCAGCATCCTCGTCGTCGACGAGCTCACCCCGTCGCGCTTTCTTGAGGTGGACTGGAAGCGCTACGCCGGCGTCGTATCGAGCGCGGGCGGCATCACCAGCCACGTCGCCATGCTGGCACGAGCGCGCGGCGTGCCGATGCTGATCGGACCGAAAGTGAGCAGCGTCGACACCGACGGCGGAACGCCGGCCATCCTCGATGCAGTATTGGGTGTGCTCATCCTCGACCCGGAGCCGGCGACCTTCGTCTCTTGCGCGGGGCGGCGTCGGGCGCGCGCCGGGAATGCGGCGGCGGCGCTATCGGCGGCCACCGCGCCTGCGATCTCCGCCAATGGGGTTCCCGTCGCTGTCTATCTCAACGTCGACGATCCAGGCCGGTTGGCCGCCGTCAGTCCCGATTTGTGCGATGGCATCGGGCTCACGCGCACTGAATTCCTGTTTCGCGCCGGCGAGGCCTTGCCGGACGAGGAAGCCCAGCTCCGCATCTACCGGCAATTGCTCGATTGGGCTGGCGGCAGGCCGGTCACCATCCGCACTTTGGACGCGGGCGGGGACAAGCCGATTCCCGGCTTGACGCCGGAGGGCGAGCAGAATCCGTTCCTGGGCGTGCGCGGCTTGCGTCTGTCGCTGCGTCGCCCGGAGATCTTCGCAGTGCAGCTGAGGGCGCTGGCGCGCGCGGCGCCGTCCGGCAACCTCAAGGTCATGGTGCCGATGGTGACGAGGCCGGAGGAGCTGGCGGCGGCGCGCATGATGATGGTCCGGGAGGTCGAGGCGCTCACGGCGCGCGGAATTGCCGCCGCCATGCCCGCCTTCGGCATGATGGTCGAGGTCCCGGCGGCGGCGCTTACCGCTGCGGACTTCGCCGCCGATTTTCTCTCCATCGGCACCAACGACCTCCTGCAGTATTTGGCGGCCGCGGGCCGCGATCGCGCCGAGCTCGCCGATCTGCAGGATCCCTTGCAGCCCGCCATGCTTGCGGTCATCGCGCAAGTCGCGGCGGCAGGGCGGGCCCGCGGCGTCGAGGTCAGCGTCTGCGGCGAGATGGCCGGGTTGCCCCATTGCGTGCCGGCGCTCCTGAAGGCGGGTATCCGCGCGCTTTCCGTCGCCGCGACGGCGGCGCCGGCAGTGAAGGCGGCGATCCGCGCCGCGGAGACGTAGCCCGATGAGCGGCACCGGCGATCCGGCCGCGGCGGCGATCCAGGCCGACGCGCCGCCGACGCGCCAAGCGCTGATCGGCGGCTACAAGGTGTTGCTCCGCCGCTACATCGACATGCGCCCCTCCGGCATGCGCCTGAAGATCGCCCGCGTGCTCGGCACGCATCGCAGCTTCGTCTCCCAGATCACCAACCCGAACGATCCCACACCGATTCCCGCCCGCCACCTGCCGGCCATCTTCGACATCTGCCACTTCTCCGATCGCGAGCGCGAGACCCTGCTCGCGGCCTACCTGCTGGCGCATCCGCGCCAGGCCCGCGAGCTCAGGCCCGGAGAGCCGGGGCACGCGCATTATCGGACCTTGCATGTGGAGATCCCCGTACTCGAGGATCCGGTCCGTCAGGCGAAGCTCGAAGCGTTGGTCCGCGACTTCGTCCAGCGAATCGTGTCCCTGCTGCAGAAGGAATGACCGCGTCCGGGGCGGTGGGTTCGAGGGGAGGTGCCGAATGAAAAAATTCATGAATACGGTCGAGGGAGTTCTGGCGGAGAGCCTCAAGGGATTCGCCTCTGCCCATCGCGACATCGTGCGCCTCAACGCCAAGCCGGCGGTGATCTTCCGCGCCGGCGGGGCGGTGCAGGGCAAGGTGGCCTTGGTTTCCGGCGGCGGCAGCGGCCATGAACCGCTGCATGCCGGCTTCGTCGGGCGCGGCATGCTGGATGCAGCATGCCCTGGGGAGGTCTTCACCTCGCCCACGCCCGACCAGATCGTGCTCGCCGCCGAGGGTGCTGCCGGCGGCGCTGGTGTCCTTTTCATCGTCAAGAACTATTCCGGCGACGTCATGAATTTCGAGATGGCGGCTGAGCTGTATGCGGGGGAGCACAAATCGGTGGTGATCAACGACGACGTCGCCGTCGAGGACAGCACCTACACCACGGGCCGCCGCGGCGTCGCCGGTACTCTCATCGTCGAGAAGATCGTCGGCGCCGCCGCCGAGGCGGGGGCCGACCTTCAGGCTTGCGCCGCCTTGGCGCAGAAGGTGAACGTGCGAACGGGCTCCATGGGCGTGGCGCTGACCAGCTGCACGGTACCGGCGGCGGGCCGCCCCACCTTCGATCTCGGAGCGGACGAGATGGAGATGGGCGTCGGCATCCATGGAGAGCCCGGGCGCCGTCGCGTCAAGCTGGCGTCCGCCGATGCGATCGCAAACGAGCTCGTGGCCGCCATCTGCGACAGCCTGAAGCCGAAACGCGGCGCAAAAGGGCTGCTCCTGGTGAACGGCCTCGGCGCCACACCGCTATTGGAGCTGACGCTGGTCTACGCCGCGGCCGAGCGGGCGCTCGGGGATTGCGGCGTCGACATCGCTCGCAGCTTGGTCGGGAACTACGTGACCTCGCTCGACATGGCGGGCTGCTCGGTCACCCTGACGCTGTTGGACGACGACATGCTGCGCCACTGGGGCGCACCCGTGCATACCGCGGCGCTCCGCTGGAAGCGCTGAGGCATCAGGCCGCGTTCGACACCGCGGCCTTGGCGCGGCCGAAGACGCGCTCGAAGATCGTATCCACCGCTTTCAGGTGGTAGCTGAGATCGAAGAGCTCGGTGAGCCGGTCGCCGACCAAGGCCTTCGCCACCTCTGGATCATCCGCGAGCCGCGCCTTGAAGCTGCCGCCCTCGCGCCAGGTCGCCATGGCGTGGCGCTGCACCGTCTCATAGGCGGCCTCGCGGCTCATGCCCGTTTGGGTCAAGGCCAACAGCACCCGCTGCGAGAAGACGAGCCCGCCCAAGCTATCGAGATTGGCGCGCATGCGCTCGGGATAGACCACGAGCTCGTCGACGAGGCGGGCGAGCCGCGTCAGCGCGAAATCAAGCGTGACGGTCGTATCGGGCGCGATCATGCGCTCGACCGAGGAATGGCTGATGTCGCGCTCATGCCAGAGTGCGACGTTCTCCAAGGCCGGCACCACGGCCGCGCGCACCACTCGCGCCAGCCCCGACAGGTTCTCGCTCAAGACCGGGTTGCGCTTGTGCGGCATCGCCGAGGAGCCCTTCTGGCCGGGAGAGAAATACTCCTCCGCCTCGCGCACTTCGGTGCGCTGCAGATGGCGGATCTCGGTCGCCAGCCGTTCCACACCGCTCGCGATCACCGCCAAGGTGGCGAAGTAGAAGGCATGGCGGTCGCGCGGGATCACCTGGGTGGAGATAGGCTCGGGGGTGAGCCCGAGCTTAGCCGCCACATGCGCCTCGATGCGGGGATCGACATTGGCGAAGGTGCCGACCGCGCCGGAAATAGCGCAGGTGGCGATCTCGCTCCGCGCCGCCTCGAGCCTGGCACGGTTGCGGGCGAACTCGGCATAGTGCCCGGCGAGTTTCAGGCCGAAGGTGGTGGGCTCGGCATGGATGCCGTGACTGCGGCCGACGCAGACGGTGAGCTTGTGCTCCCGCGCCCGACGTTCGAGGGCCTTCAGGAGCTGGTCGAGATCGGCCAGGAGGATGTCGGTTGCCTCTTTCAGCTGCACGGCAAGGCAGGTGTCGAGCACGTCGGAGGAGGTCATGCCCTGGTGCAGGAAGCGCGCTTCCGGCCCGACATGCTCGGCCACACTGGTCAAGAAGGCGATGACGTCGTGCTTGGTCGTGCGCTCGATCTCGTCGATCCGCGCCACGTCGAACCCGCCCTTCCGCCAGATCGCCTCGGCTGCCGCTTTCGGCACGATGCCGAGCTCGGCCATGGCGTCGGCCGCATGCGCCTCGATCTCAAACCAGATCCGGTAGCGGTTCTCCGGCTCCCAGATGCGGGCCATCTCCGGCCGGGAATAGCGGGGAATCATCCTCAATGCCTTCGCCTCGTGTGCGACACATTCTAGCAGCCGCCACAGCTCTTATGAAGTAAGCTCGCGGCCCGCTGCCATGAGCCAAGCAAAGCGACCATCGTTGCGAATCGAGCCCTATCGGCCGGAGGACCGGCCGGCGGTGATCGGCTTTATGGATGCGATCCAGGAGCATGAGCGGAGGATGGTGCCGGAGCTGAAGCCGGGCAACGAGATCGGCCGTTTCCACACCGATCGCGTCCTCCGCAAGGTCGCCCTGCGCCACGGCGTGGCGCTCATGGCCAAGGCCGATGGCGAAGCCGTCGGCTTCGCCTCCGCCTGGGTCGATATCGACGATGATCCGCTGCTCAAGGACGAGGCGCAGGGCCAGGGTTACGTCTCCGACATTTACGTCGTGCCGGAATGGCGACGGCGAGGCGTGGCCCGTCTGCTGCTCGGCCGCTTGGATGAGGCCATGCGCGAACGCGGCTGCCGGCGGATGGCGATCTGCTCCAAGGCGGCGAACTTCATGGCGGTGCAATGCTACGCAGCCGTCGGCTATCGACCCTACGAAGTCATCCTCTGGAAGCCGCTGGCATAGCGATATTGCCCGCTGGAAGGCCAGATCCTAGGATGCGCCCATGAAAGTGAAGGGCACGCCCTATCGCACCATCTGGCCGTCAGCGGACGGCGAGACGGTCGAGGTGATCGACCAGACCTTGCTGCCGCATCGCTTCGAGACCGTGCGGCTCGCCGGCCTGGAGGCGGCGGCGCATGCCATCCGCGCCATGCTCGTGCGCGGTGCCCCGCTCATCGGCGCCACCGCCGCCTATGGCTTGGCGATGGCAATCCGCGAAGACACATCGGATGCAGCCCTCGATCGCGCCTATGCGATCCTGCTGGCGACGCGGCCGACGGCGATCAATTTGCGCTGGGCCCTGGACGATGTAAGCGGCCGCGTGCGCAAGCTGGCGCCCGCGGTGCGCGCCAAATCCGCCTGGCGCCGCGCCGGCGAGATCGCGGACGAGGACGTGGCGATCAACCGCGCCATCGGCGAGCATGGCCTTAAGATCATCGAGGATTTGGCGGCGAAGAAGCCGAAGGGCGAGCCGGTCAACATCCTCACCCACTGCAATGCCGGCTGGCTCGCTACGGTCGATTGGGGGACGGCGACGGCGCCGATTTATCTCGCCCATGACGCCGGCATTCCCGTGCATGTCTGGGTCGATGAGACCAGGCCGCGCAACCAGGGCGCGGGCTTGACCGCCTGGGAGCTCGGCAATCACGGCGTGCGCCACACCGTCATCGTCGACAATGTCGGCGGCCATCTGATGCAGCATGGAATGGTCGACATGGCGATCGTCGGCACCGACCGCACCACGGCGGCGGGCGATGTCTGCAACAAGATCGGCACCTATCTCAAAGCGCTGGCGGCGAAGGACAATGGCGTGCCCTTCTATGTGGCCCTCCCGTCCCCGACCATCGACTGGTCGATCGCCGACGGGCTCACGGAGATCCCGATCGAGGAGCGCGCCGGCAAGGAGGTCTCCCACATCGCCGGGCGCGGGCCCGAGGGTGCGCGGGTCGAGGTGCAGCTCATCCCCGACGGCAGCCCGGTCGCCAATTACGGCTTCGATGTGACGCCTTCGCGATTGGTGACCGGCCTCATCACCGAACGGGGCGTGGCACCCGCCAGCCGGTCCGGTCTCGCCGGTCTCTTCCCGGAGCGCCGGGCGAGCGCGGCCGAGTAAGCAAGGGCGGGGCCATCCCTTGACCCAAGCCTGCGACCCACGCGTCGCCATGATCTCCGGCGCCAATCGCGGCATCGGGGCGGCGATCGCTCGGGCATTGGCCGAGCAGGGCTGGCGCTTGAGCCTCGGCGTGCGCGAGCCGAAGAAGCTTGGGAGCGCGCACTTCGCCCATCGCTACGAGGCGCTGGATGCCAAGAGCGAGCGCCTATGGGTGGATGCCACCACGGAGCGCTTCGGGCGCATCGATGCGGTCATCGCCAATGCCGGCATTCTCTCGACCAAGAGCGTGGTTGAAGCCGGCGACGACGACGTCGATGCAATCCTCGAGGTCAACGTGAAGTCGCCCTTGCGGCTGGTGCGCGCGGCTTGGCCGCATCTGGCAAAGAGCGGAAAGGGCCGCGTCGTCGTCATCTCCTCCTTGTCGGGCAAGCGGGTCAAGGCCGCCCAGACCGGCCTCTATGCGGTTAGCAAGTTCGCAGCCCTAGGGCTCGCCCATGCGGTGCGCCACGCCGGTTGGGAGGTGGGGATCCGCACGACCGCGATCTGCCCCGGGCCGGTTGCGACCGACATGATCCGCGCAATTTCCACCTTGAGCCCGTCGGAGATGACCCGACCCGAGGATCTGGCGAAGCTCGTGCTGCTCGTCCTCGATCTCCCCAACACCGCCAGCCTGTCGGAGATTCCGGTGAACGCCCTCATCGAGGGCGGCTATTGAAATCGCCTTGGAGTGAAACCCCATGACTCAAGCCCGTGAAGCCCGCGTCGTCATGATCTCCGGTGCGGCCCGCGGCATCGGCCTCGGCATCGCCCGCGTGCTGGCCGAGCGCGGCTGGCAATTGAGCCTGGGCGTGCGCGAACCGGCCAAGCTGCCGGCAGCACTGACCGCTAAGCCGCACATGGCGCATCGCTACGAGGCGCGGGACGTGAAGAGCGGACAGGAATGGGCCGAGGCGACAGCGGGGCGCTATGGCCGCATCGACGCGGTGGTGGCCAATGCCGGCATCATCATCCGCAAATCCGTGGTCGAGGCCAGCGACGAGGACGTGGACCAGATCCTCGACGTCAATGTGAAGGCGCCGTTGAGACTCGCCCGCGCCGCCTGGCCGTGGCTCACCAAATGCGGCCAGGGCCGCGTCGTCACCATCGCCTCGCTCGCCGCCAAGCGGGTGCCGCGCGCGCCCTCGGGCCTCTACTCCGTCAGCAAGTTCGCCGCCCTCGGCCTCTCCCATGCGATCCGCCATGCCGGCTGGGATTCCGGCATCCGCGCCATCGCCATCTGCCCGGGCTTCGTTGCCACCGACATGACGGCGTCCATGACCACGCAATACCCGGCCGAGAAGATGACCCAGCCCGAGGACATCGGTCGCATCGTGGCGCTCGCCCTCGATCTCCCCAACACCACCAGCATCTCCGAGATCCCGGTCAACTGCCAGCTCGACCCGTCCTATTGAGTTGGCTGGAGCCGGCAGCCCCCACCCCAACCCTCCCCCCGCGCGCTGGGGGAGGGAGTAAAAGAGCGCCTTGCTCCCTCCCTCGCCGTTAGGCGGGGGAGGGCTGGGGTGGGGGCATCTGGCGAGGCGGCGCTTGACGGCGGGGCCGGATTTCCGTTGAGTGCGGCCGCCATCCATAAGAGAGATCCGCGATGCAGAGCCAGTGGAACGACCGCGATGCCGAGCGCATGGTGAAGCACTACGGGGCGGCGGGAATCGGCCGCGAGCTGGCGCTCCGCGTCTACACCACAAGGCTCCTGGGCCAGGATCCGGCCCTCGTCCTTCATGGCGGCGGCAACACCTCGGTCAAGACCAAGGCGCGCGATCTCCTGGGCGAGGAGGTGGAGGTGCTCTGCGTCAAGGGCAGCGGCTGGGACATGGGCAATATCGAGCCGCCGGGCCTGCCCGCCGTGCGCCTTGCCGCCTTGCGCAAGCTGGAACGCCTGGAGCGGCTCTCCGATGAGGACATGGTCAACTTCCAGCGCGGCCAGCTCCTGGATGCGAATGCGCCCAACCCCTCGGTCGAGACCTTGCTGCACGCCTTCCTGGCCGGCAAGTTCATCGACCACACCCATTCGACCGCGGTGCTCGCCATCTCCGACCAGGCGGACGGCGAAGCGCGCCTGAAGAAGCTTTTCGGCGCCGATCTCGCCGTAGTGCCCTACATCATGCCGGGCTTCCTCTTGGCCAAGCGCGCTGCCGAGGTCGCCCGCGCCCATCCCAAGGCCTACGGGCTGGTGCTGCACAAGCACGGCATCTTCACCTTCGGGGCGAGCGCGCGGGAGGCCTATGAGCGCATGATCGAGGCGGTGAGCCGCGCCGAATCCGCGCTCGAACGCGGCAAGAGGAGCGCCTTCGCATCCGTCAAGCTGCCGCGGAAGCTGGCATCCCTGGCCGAGATCGCGCCCGTGCTCCGCGGACTGACGGCGATCGGGGCCGAGCGCCGCCCGATGATCATGGACTTCCGCTCGAATGCGAAGATCCTGGCTTACGCGAACGGAAGCGAGGTCGGCCGCTACAGCCAGGCGGGCGTGGTCACCCCCGACCACACCATCCGCACCAAGAATTCGCCCTTGCTGCTGCCCGCACCGGAAGCCGGCAAGCGCGCCGAGTTCGCCGAGCGCGCCAAGGCGGCGGTCGACGGCTTCGTTGCCGACTATCACCGCTATTTCGAGCGCAACAACAAGAAGGCCCTGGGCAAGAAGAAGGAGCTCGACCCGATGCCCCGGGTGATCCTGGTGCCGGGAATGGGGCTCTTCGGCCTGGGCAAGACCGCCAAGGATGCGGCCATTGCCGCCGACGTGGCTGGGAACGCCATCGACACCATCGCCGCCGCCGAACGCATCGGCCGCTTCCAGAGCATCTCCGAATGGGAGATGTTCGAGGTCGAGTATTGGTCCTTGGAGCAGGCGAAGCTCGGCAAGGCCGCCGACAAGCCCTTCACCGGCCGGGTGGTGCTGGTGACCGGCGGCGGCGGCGGCATCGGCGCCGCCACGGCCGAGGCGTTTGCCCGCGAGGGGGCCGAGGTGGCGGTGCTGGATCGCGACGACAAGGCCGCCGCCGAAATCGCGAAGAAGCTCGGCGGCAAGGCAATCGGCCTCGCCACCGACGTGACCGACGCCGCCCAAGTGCGCGTCGCCTTCGATCGCGTCGTCGAGCGCTTCGGCGGCATCGACGTGGTCGTTTCCAATGCCGGTGCCGCCTGGCAGGGCCGCATCGGCGAGGTCGACGAGGCGACCCTGCGCGCCAGCTTCGAGCTCAACTTCTTCGCCCATCAGAGCGTGGCGCAGAACGCCGTCCGGGTCATGCGCCAGCAGGGCATCGGCGGCGCGCTGTTGTTCAACGTCTCCAAGCAGGCGGTCAATCCTGGCCCGGACTTCGGGCCTTATGGCCTGCCCAAGGCCTCCACGCTCTTCCTGTCGCGCCAATACGCGCTCGAATATGGCGGCGACGGCATCACGGTCAACGCCGTCAATGCCGACCGGGTGCGCACCGGCATCTTCAAGGACGGGCTCCTGGAGGCGCGCGCCAAGGCCCGCGGGGTGACGGTCGAGCAATATCTCTCCGACGGCAATCTCTTGAAGCGCGAGGTCAAGGCCGGCGACGTGGCGGATGCCTTCGTCTTCCTCGCCCGCGCCCAGAAGACCACCGGTGCGGTCATCACCGTCGACGGCGGCAACATCGCCGCGGCGCTTAGGTAATACCGTGCAATCCTGCGGCCGCCCCTCACCCTAACCCTCTCCCCATGGGAGAGGGGATAGGATCAAGACTCGTCCTCCGACTCCCTCTCCCATGGGGAGAGGGACGGGGTGAGGGGAAGCGGCAGAGGCGAGCAAGTCATTTGTCGAGGAGCACGAGCCCATGAAGCGCACCACCCAGTTCCGCCGCTTGCTGGACTCCAAGGAGATCCTGGTGCTGCCCGGCGTGCACGATGCCTTGGGTGCCCGCATCGCCGAGCGCGTCGGCTTCAGTGCGGTCACGTGCGGCGGCTATGGTGCCACCGCCACGCTTCTGGGCGCGCCGGACACCTCGCTGTTGAGCCTCTCGGAGATGGCGGACAACTACGCCCGCCTCGGCGAGGCCACCGCGTTGCCGCTCTTCGCCGATGGCGACACCGGCTTCGGCAACGTGACCAACGTGGCGCGCACCGTCAGGGCCTATGAGCGGGCCGGTGTGGCCGGGCTCTTCATCGAGGACCAGGTGTTTCCCAAGCGCTGCGGCCACATGGCCGGCAAGGACGTGATCCCGGCCGAGGAGATGGTGGCGAAGCTGAAATCGGCCTTGGACGCCCGCGTCGACGGCGAGCTCGTCATCTGCGCCCGCACCGATGCCGCCGCCGTGCTGGGCTTGGACGAGGCGATCCGGCGCGCCCAGCTCTACCGCGCGGTCGGCGTCGACATGATTTTCGTCGAGGCGCCGGCCGACATCGAATCCATGCGCCGGATCTGCCGCGAGATCGACGGTCCCCAGCTCGCCAACATGATCGAGGGCGGCAAGTCGCCGTTCTTGACCGCCGCCGAGCTCGAGGCTGTGGGCTTCGCCGCCGTCGCCTTCCCGGTGGGCGCGACCTATGCCGTGGCCCAGGCCCTGACCGACTATCTCGGAACCCTCGCCCGTGAGGGCACCACCACGTCGATCGCCGCCAAGCTTCCGGATTTCGAGACCTTCAATCAGCTCGTCGGTCTCTCCGAGCTCCGCCGCCGCGAAGCCCAGTACCAGGATTTCGCCCGCGCCCTGACGCAGAAGCCGGCGAAGAAGGCGGGGTAGCGTGCTTTGCTGACCCTCACCCTCCCGCGAGAACGCGGGCCCCTCCCTCTCCCGCGGTGCGGGAGAGGGGCCTATGCGCGAGACCGTCATAGCCCCTCTCCCGCACCGCGGGAGAGGGTGCCGAGCGCCAGCGAGGCGGGTGAGGGTCTGCAGATCGCAAACTGGTGATCCAAGCGACGACGGGCTCGATCCCATCTGCCATGCGCCATCTGAAGCGCTCGGAGCTGCCGGCGGACACGGTGGCGCTGGCGCGCTTCCTGGTGGGCAAGCTGGTGGTGCGGGTCCTGCCGAAGCAGATCCTGGTCGGCCGCATCGTCGAGACCGAGGCCTATCTGGTGGGCGATGCCGCCTGCCATGCCTTTCGCGGCATGACGGAGCGCAACCGCTCGCTCTTCCTCGAGCGCGGCCATGCCTATGTCTATCTGGCCTATGGCGTCTCCTGGATGCTGAACGTGGCGGGCGAGAGTCCCGGCATCGGCACCGGCGTGCTCATCCGCGCCCTCGAGCCGCTCGAAGGCATTGCCGCCATGCAGAAGCATCGCGGTGTTACGCGCTTGGCCGATCTGGCACGCGGACCCGGCCGCTTGGCCCAGGCGCTCCGCATCGATCGCGGCTTGGACGGCATCGATCTTTGCCGCAAGGGTCCGCTCACTCTGGCCCGCGACGAAGGCGAGCCAGGCGTCCTCGGCGAGAGCGTGCGCATCGGCATCACCCGCGACGCCGACCGCGTGCTCCGTTTCTACGTGAAGGACTCGCCCTTCGTCAGCGGCCCGAAACGGCTCAACCGGTGATCAAGATCGTACCGCCGAGGACGCAGAGGAGGCGCAGAGGAACGAGTGAGCAATGAGTCGAGGCGCTCCGCGCAGGACCCGTATCGCCGCCGCGCCCTCAGCGACTTCTCCGCGCCCTCTGCGGTGGATTTTCCTTACCCGCCTCTTTGGTAATGCCCCTGCCAGCGCAGGAGATAGGCCTGCAGGCGGCGGATGATGCTGGCGAGCGCCACGCCGATCGCCATCAGCACGAAGAGGGCCACCATCATGTCGGTGGAATCCGCCCTTGCCTCGGCCTCGACGATCATCTTGCCCAGCCCGCGCTCGGCGCCGATGAACTCGCCGACGATGACGCCTATGAGCGAGAAGGAAATCGCCGGCGTCAAGGCGGCAAACACCCAGGCCAAGGTCGAGGGCACCACCACGGTCAGCGCCACCTGCCATTCGCTGGCGCCGAGCAGCCGGGCCGCATTCACCTGGTCGCGGTCGACGGCGCGGGCACCCTCGAAGGTGTTGAAGAACACCACGAAGAAGACGATGACCCAGGCCGTCATGATCTTCGAGAGATCGCCCAGCCCGAAGATGAGGATGATGAGCGGCACCAGGGCGATCCGGGGCAGCGAGTTGAAGGCGACGATGTAAGGCTCGAAGATCCGGGCGAGGAGCTGGGAGCGCCCGAGCACGATGCCGGCCAAGACGCCGGAGCTGACGCCGACGACGAAGCCCCAGAAGGTGTTGCGCAAGGTGGCGCCGGTGGCGAGCCAGAGATTGCGCTGATTGCCGGTGAGGCATTGGCTGAAGGCGCCGTCCTGGGAGAGGAGCCAGGCGCCGCTGCGGTCGGTGAAGCAGGCGGCGCGCAGCAGGCGCTCCCAGATGCGCGAGGGCTGCGAGAAGAAATAGGGATCGATGGCGGCCGGGATCGGCCAGCCCCGGTCGCGGAGCGCCGGGCCGAATTCCCAGAGAAGGAGCACGGATGCCAGGATCGCCAAGCGCCAGAGAGCGACCGTCCAAGCATCCCGGTCGCGCCCCTTCATGCGGCCCGTCCTTTGCGGAATTCCTCGCCGAGGGAATGCCAGATGCTGGTGTAGGCAGCGCCGAACTCCGGGGTCTCGCGCAAGGAGACCGCGTCTCGCGGGCGTTTGAAGCCGACGGCGAAACTCGCCTTCAGCCGGCCGGGCCGCGCCGACAACAGGATTATGCGGTCGGCCAGGGTCAGGGCCTCGCCCAGATCATGGGTCACGAACAGCACGGTCTGGCGCTGGCGCTCCCAGATCTCCAGCAGGATTTTGTGCATCTCGAGCTTGGTGTGGGTGTCGAGCGCGCCGAAGGGCTCGTCCATCAAGAGGATCTCAGGCCGGGTGATGAGCGTGCGCATGAGGGCGACGCGCTGGCGCATGCCGCCCGAGAGCGCCGAGGGGAAGGCGTGGGCGAAGCCGTCGAGCCCGGCTGATTGGATCGCCTCGGCGACCCGGCGCCTTCGCTCTTCGCGCTTGGTGCCGGCGATCTCCAGGCCGTAGCCGACGTTGCGGGCGACCGTACGCCAGGGAAACAGCGTGTCCCGCTGGAAGACGTAGCCGATCTGCGCGTGCGCTTCGCCGGGTATCGAGGCCTTGCCGTCGATCAGGATGTCGCCGCCGTTCCAGGCGATGAGGCCGGCGATCATGTTGAGGATGGTGCTCTTGCCGCAGCCGGACGGGCCCAAGAGTGCCACGAACTCGCCCTCGGCAATGGCGAAGCTCACCTGGTCCACCGCCGGAATCTCCGCACCCTCCAGGTAAAACCGCTTGGTCAGGCCGCGCACCTCGATGCGGGAGCGGGGGGAGGATT
Source organism: Pseudomonadota bacterium (assembly GCA_016195085.1). NCBI lineage: Bacteria > Pseudomonadati > Pseudomonadota > Pseudomonadota bacterium. The sequence continues at coordinate 23,072 of JACQAG010000085.1, forward strand.
GTGTCATCGGCTTGGCCGGTGTGCCCCCACCCCGACCCTCCCCCACTTGCATGGGGGAGGGAGCAAGAATGTCGTGCTCCCTCCCCCATGCGTCAGCGTGGGGGAGGGTCGGGGTGGGGGCAGTCGCAAGGCGCTCAGCCGAATTTCTTCCGGGCGTTCTCGAGGAAGCGGGCATCGACGGCATCGGCGAAGGCGACCGGCTGGATGTCGGTGCCGTCGCGGAAGAAGACCGGGGCGGCGGTCTTGTATTCGGCCTCGCTGATGGTGCCGGCGTAGTGCCAGGCGGCCTTGTAGTAGCCCATCTCCAGCTTCGCCGATTCCGGGTTGAGGTCGCCCAGATATTTCGGCCCGATCTTGGCGAGGATCGCGTCGACCGAGTTCGTCTTCAGCCACTGCATGGATTTGTAGATGGCGTTCATATAGGCCTGCACCATCTCCGGCTTCTCACGGATGGTGCTCAACTGCGCGTAGACGACCGTGGTCGGCATCGGCCCGCCGAAGGCCTTGTCCCAGGTGGCCTTGTCGAGCACGTTGTAGATGGTCTTGCCCCAGCCATGGGACTCGGCGTCGTAGATCCAGTTCGGCAGCGCCATGATCGCGTCGAACTGCTTCGACTTGAGCCCGCCCAGCATGGTCGAGGTGGAGCCGCCGGCGACCCAGTTGATGTTGTCGCCCACCCCCAGGCGCTCGAAGATGAAGCTGCCATACATCCAGGTGCCCGACCCGATGGCGGTCGCCGCCACGATCGGCTTCGCCCCATCGGCACGCTTCCAGCGGCCGAGCTTCTCCACCGTGTCGATGCCCTGGTCGAAGAGGTCCTTGCGCACGACGATGTTGGCATAGGAGCAGACGGTCTCGCTCGCCATCAGGATCCTGGCCGGCCGGCCGCGGTTGCTGATCTGCAAGGGGTGCGTGGTGTCGCCATGGCCGAACTGCGCTTCGCCCGCCGCCAGGATCTGGCGCGCCTTGGCGCCGCCGTCGGGGATCTGCAGCTTGAGATCGATGCCCTCCTCCTTGGCGAAGCCCATGACGTCGGCCACCATGTTGGGCGCATAGATCGAGCCCGCCGGCCCGAAGGTGGCGACCACCGGCGTCGGCGCCGTCTGCGCCAGGGCACCGGTGCGGGCAAGCGCGCCGGCCGCCCCCATCGCGGTCAAGCCTTGCAGCACGGTTCTGCGGTCGATGGTCATGGCGTTCCTCCCGAGAATTCTTTGATCGGCAGTTTACGCGGGGAGAGCGGCGGAAGGCGAGATCGTAGGCGTGGCCGAATGCCCCCACCCCAACCCTCCCCCACGCTGACGCATGGGGGAGGGAGTAACAGTGTCGTGCCCCCTCCCTCGCCGACAGGCGGGGGAGGGACGGGGTGGGGGCATTCGGCGGCCTTTAGATCAGCCCCTTGGCCTTCATGCTGGTGTGGCCGGAGCGGCCGACGATGACGTGGTCGTGCACGGCGAGGCCCAAGGCGCTGGCGGCGCGGACGACCTCGCGGGTCATGTCGATATCGGCCCGGCTGGGGGTGGTGTCGCCCGAGGGGTGGTTGTGCACCAGGATGAGCGCCGAGGCGCCGAGCTCGAGCGCGCGCTTCACCACCTCGCGCGGATAGAGGGGCGTGTGGTCGACGGTGCCGGTCTGCTGCACCTCGTCGGCGATGATGACGTTCTTGCGGTCGAGGAAGAGAATGCGGAACTGCTCGGTCTTGCCGAAGGCCATGCTGGAGCGGCAGTAGTCGAGAAGCGCCTGCCAGGAGGAGACGGCCGGGCGGTTCACGACTTGGGCCCGCATCAGCCGAAGCGCCGCCGCCTGCGCGGTCTTCAAGGCCGCGACCGTGGCCTCGCCCATGCCCTTCACCTGCTGCAGCTCTTCCGGCGTGGCCGAGATCACCTCGGCGAAGCCGCCGAAGCGCAGGATGAGCCGCTTCGCCAAGGGCTTCATGTCGCCCCTGGTCTGCCCCAGGAACAACAGCAGCTCTAGAAGCTCGTAATCGGGAAAGTCTTCCGGCCCGGCCTTGAGAAAGCGCTCCCGCAAGCGCTGCCGGTGACCGAGATAGTGGGGTTCGCTCTTGTCGCCCACCGCCTCACCCAAGCCTCACATATAGGGCGGCTGGTTGAGCCCGGCCGGCGAGACCGTGAAGATCTCATGGCCGCTCTCGGTCACGCCGAGGGTGTGCTCGAACTGCGCCGACAGGCTCTTGTCCTTGGTGACCGCGGTCCAGCCATCGGCCAGCACCTTCACCTCCCAGCGCCCGGCATTGATCATCGGCTCGATGGTGAAGATCATGCCCGCTCGCAAGGCCAAGCCCTCGCCGGGCTGGCCGTAATGGAGCACGCTCGGCGGCTCGTGGAAGATGCGCCCGACGCCGTGGCCGCAGAAGTCGCGCACCACCGAGAAGCGGTGCGCCTCGGCATGGCTCTGGATGGCATGGCCGATGTCGCCCAAGGTCGCACCCGGCTTCACCGCCTCGATGCCCCGCATCAGGCACTCATAGGTCACCTCGCAGAGCTTGCGCGCCTTCACGCCGACCTTGCCCACATAGAACATCCGGCTGGAGTCGCCATGCCAGCCATCGAGCTTCGGGGTGACATCGATGTTGATGACGTCGCCCTCGACCAGGGTCTTCTTGTCGTCGGGGATGCCGTGGCAGACCACATGATTGACCGAGGTGCAGATAGAGCGGGGGAAGCCGCGATAGCCCAAGGGGGCGGAGACCGCACCACGGGCGGCGATGAACTCGGCGGCGAGCCGGTCGAGCTCGCCGGTGGTAACCCCGGGGCGCACATGGGGTGCTATAAAGTCCAAGGTCTCGGCCGCGAGCCTGCCCGCAAGGCGCATGCCCTCGAAGGCATCGGACCCGTGCAGGCGCACCTTCCCCGCCTCGCCATCGCGTACAACCGGTGCGGTATCTCGGCTCATCTCTTCCATCGTCCTTCAGGGCGCCATGGGGACCGCCCGGGCGAGCTCGATCGCCTCGGCGGTGATGGTGCAATCATAGCACAAGGCCTCCACCCCCGTGAGCCGGGCGCGCCGGAAGGCCTCGGCATAAGCCGGGTCGATGTCGTCGGCCAAGGCGAAGCGATCGCAGTCGCCCCGCTGTATGAGGTAGAGCATCACCGCTCTTTCGCCTCGCGCGGCCACGTGGCCCAGCTCCATCAAATGCTTGGCCCCGCGCTTGGTCACCGCGTCGGGAAACTCCGCCAGCCCCGGACCCGGCCCGCCGTCGCGGCGCAAATGCACGTTCTTGACCTCGACATAGCAGGCCTCGCGTCCCTCATCCTCGAGCAGGAGGTCGATGCGGCTGTTGGTGCCGTAGCGCACCTCGCGCCGGAGGCTGGAATAGCCGGCCAGGGGCGGAATCGACCCGGCACGGATCGCGCCCTCGACGATGGCATTGGGATTGAGAGTGTTGATGCCCACCAGATAATCGCCCACAAGCACCAATTCCAGGGTGTAGGCGAGCTTGCGGGCGGGGTTGGCCGCGCGCGACAGCCAGACCTCGGAGTCCGGATCGGCCAGCCCGATCATGCCGCCGGGATTGGGGCAGTGCACGGTCAAAACCTCCCCCGACTCCAGGCGCACATCGGCCAAAAACCGCTTGTAGCGCCGGATCAGCCGGCCCGGCACCAAGGGCGTGGGAAACCGCATGGGGGGATCGATAGCCGCTCGCGCGCCTCGATTCCAGGTGGATTCACCACGATAGAGGTAAGAGAGGAAGATTTGACCGCGGAGATCGCTGAGAAGCGCAGAGTTCAAGAATGTCTTCAGCCGCGCCGGGCGCGGCACAAGACTTTCCCGTTGCGTTCTCCGCGTTGTCCTCCGCGTACTCTGCGGTTGGCCTTTCCTTGTCTCTCGGGTCCTCGTCCGCGAGCTCTTCGCTCGCCAGACCTCTGTGGTGAACCCTCCTCCCCTTCGGCTATCATCGCCGAAAATGCCTTGAAGGACTTCAGGCTTGGACCCGGAAAATGTCCGCTGACTCCGTCGTGACCGCCGCCGTCATCATCATCGGCAACGAGGTGCTCTCGGGCCGGACCCAGGACACCAATCTGAATTGGCTCGCCCGCGAGCTGACCCAGGTCGGCGTGCGCCTCATCGAGGCCCGCGTCATCCGGGACGAGGAGAGGGCGATCGTGGCTGCCGTCAACGAGCTGCGCGAACGCGTCGACTATGTCTTCACCACCGGCGGCATCGGCCCCACCCATGACGACATCACGTCGGAATGCATCGCCAAGGCGTTCGGGCTGAAGCTCATCCGCAACCCCGAGGCGGTCCGGCGCCTGGAGGCGCATTACCCGCCGGGCAGCCTGAACGAGGCGCGCCTGCGCATGGCGAACACGCCCGAAGGGGCGACACTCATCGAGAACCCGGTGAGCAAGGCACCGGGCTTCCAGATCGGCAATGTCTATGTCATGGCCGGTGTGCCCAGCGTCATGCGCGCCATGTTCGACGGCATCAAGGGAAGGCTCAGAGGCGGGGCGCTGCAGCTTTCGCGCACCGTAAGCTGCACCTTGGGCGAAGGCGTCATCGCCAAGGATCTGGCGGCCCTCCAAGGCCGCTACGGCGATCTCGAGATCGGCTCCTATCCCTATTTCCGCGCCGGCGGCTTCGGCGTGAGCCTGGTCATCCGCGGCACCGAGGCTCTCCGCCTGCTGGCGGCGGCGGAGGAGCTGAAGGCCATCATCCGCGCCCTTGGCGGCGATCCCCGGGAAGAAGAGGCCGCCTAGTGATAAGACAAGATGCCCCCACCCCAGCCCTCCCCCGCCTGACGGCGGAGGAGGGAGCACGACATCCTCGCTCCCTCCCCCGCCTTCATAGGTGGGGGAGGGTGGGGTGGGGGCGCTCGCAGAACCGAAAACGAGGAGTTGGCCATGACCGAACCACGCCTGCCCACGCTGATGCTCCCGCGCCGGCGAATCATCGGCGCCACCTTGTCGGCGACGGCGGTGGCGCTGTTGGCCGGCTGTGCCGCCTCGGGCGAGGGCATGCAATCCGCCCTGGCCACGGCCCCGAAGGACGTGGACCTCCTCAACGTCGCCCTCGATCTCGAATATGGCGCGATTGCCGCCTATCAGCTCGCGGCCGACTCGAAGCTCTTGGAGCCGGGGGTGCTCCAGCTCGCCGGCGGCTTCCAAGCCGATCACCGGGAGCATGCGGCCCTGTTGTCCCGCACCATCGGCCAGCTCGGCGGCAGGCCGGTCGGCCCGAAGCCGGTGGCCGACTACAAATTCCGCACCGACCGCTTGACCAACCAGGCGAACATCCTCGCCTTTGCCGCGGAGCTGGAGCGCCAGGCCGCCAGCGCCTATCTCTCCACCGTCCCCGCCTTCGCCGACCGCAAGCTGGCAGCCGCCGCCGCCAGCATCCTCGGCGCCGAGACCATGCACTGGGCGATCCTTCGCAACGCCCTCGGCCAACCGCCGCTCCCGGCCCCGTTCATCGCCTGAGGGCCATGAGGATTCACCACGGAGACACGGAGATCACGGAGACGAGAGGATTTCATGCGCGCCTTGCGCGCCGATACTCCCTCTTCTCCGTGCCTCCGTGGTGAACCTTGTGCTCGGGTTGAGGCGGGGCTTGGAGGGGGCAGGACCAGGTGACAGAAATAAGATGCCTCGTTCTGTATGTGCACTCTCGATGACAGGCCCCGGTTTCGGCTAAGCTCCGCCGCTTTGACAAGGGGTGGGGACTAAGCATTGCCGTTAACCGCTGATATCGCCGCGGCCGTGGGCCGCAAGCCGAACCCGTGGGCGCCGCCGGCGCTCGCCGAGGGCGGGCCTTTGGTCTGGGTCGGGGCCAACCTCATCGTGGCCGCCTGCTACTTCGCCCTTGCCGGCGTGGTGAGCCAGTTCTTCGCCGCCTATGGGCTGTTTCCGGCACCGATCTGGCTGCCGACCGGCATCGCCTTCGTCGGCGCCATGGCGGGGCAGCTCCGGATGTTCCCCGGCATCTTCCTGGGCTCCTTCCTCGCCAACGCCATCCTCTTCGCCCCGCCCCTCCACATCACCACCATCATCTCCATCAGCAATGCGGCCGGCCCCGTCATCGGCGCCATGGTCATGCGCCGCCTCCGCCCCGATTCCGGCCTCTTCACCAACTTCTATGGCGTGGTCGCCTTCGTCTTCTGCTCGACCTTCCTCTCGCCCGCCATCATCGCCACCGGCGGCACCGTGGCCCTGGTGCTGGGCGATCCCCTCGACTGGACCCGGCTCTATTCCATCTGGGTCAATTGGTGGCTGGCCGACAGCGGCGGCTCGCTCTACCTGGCGCCGGCCTTGACCTTGTGGCTCCGCCTCGAGCACGAGGCGGAGTTCCAGGCGGCCCATAAGCGGCACACCGCACTCCGCCACAACCTCGCGGTCTGGGCCTGGATCGCCGCCGTCAGCCTGGCCTTGTTCCTCACCCCGCCGTTGCAAGGCACCTATATCCGCTCCGCCTTTCCCTTCCTCCTGGTGGTGCCGCTCTCCTGGATCGCGCTCAGGATGTCGCTGCGCTCGGCCTATAGCTTGGTGACCTTGGTCGCCATCGCGGCCACCGCCGGCACCGTCGCCGGCTACGGGCCGTTTCAGAACCAGAGCCTCGCCAATCCGCTCCAGCTCGTCGGCACCTTGGTGGTGCTGCTGGCGATGAACGTCTTGACCATCGTGGCGCTGGTCGGCGAGCGCCACGAGGCGGAGACCCAGAACCAGGTGAAATCCATGTTCCTCGCCACCACCAGCCACGAGCTCAGGGCGCCGTTGAACGCCATCATCGGCTTCTCCACGATCATCGACAATCCGAGCCTGGTCCCGGCGGCCGAGCGCGACCCGGGCAAATATGCCCGCCTCATCCGCTCCTCGGGCGAGCATCTCCTGGCCCTCATCAACGATCTCCTGGAGATGTCGAAGATCGAGGCCGGCCGCTTCGAGCTGACCGAGGCGCCGGTCAGTCTCCGCCGGATCGTGGCCGAGTCGATGGAGCTCATCCTGATGCAGGCCGAGGCGAAAAAGGTCGCGGTCGCCGCCGCCGACGTGCCGGCCGAGCTCACGGTCCGGGCCGATGCGAAGGCGCTCCGCCAGATCCTGCTCAACCTCCTCTCGAACGCGGTCAAGTTCACCCCTGCAGGCGGGCGGGTCACGATCGCCGCGGCGCTGGGACGGCAGGGCGAGCTCGAGCTCCGCGTCGCCGACACCGGTGTCGGCATCCCGGCGGACGCTCTGGAGCGCGTCTTCGCCCCCTTCGAGCGCGCGCATAAGGACAAGGTCGAAGGCACCGGCCTCGGCCTCGCCATCGCCCGCGCGCTGGTCATGCTCCATGGCGGCACCATCGGCCTCGAAAGCACCCTCGGCCACGGCACCACCGCCATCGTCACGCTTCCCGCCAGCCGCACCGCCGACGCCGCCACCCCGCCGCCGCCAAACCCGCAGGCGCGGGCCGCGTCTTAGAGACGGCTCCCCGTGTTCCTACCCCCTCGCCCGCGCGTCATACGCGCGGGAGAGGGTGGGGGTGAGGGTCTTCAACGGGCTGCCGCCGCCCCCAGCATTTCAGCCCCAGCCCGCCCCCTGCTAGATTGCCCCCCCTGTTAGATCGTGCTTTGGGCCCGCTTGGCGGAACCGGTAGACGCAACGGACTTAAAATCCGTTCGCCCGAAACGGCGGTGGGGGTTCGAGTCCCCCAGCGGGCACCAATCGATGCGCGCCTTGGCGTCCCGCCCTGCGCGTGCGCGGGCCTGGGACAGCAGGACGGGGCGCCCGGTCGCGTCGCAAAGACCCTCCCCCCACATGGGCAAGGGAGGAGGAGGCGCCGCTCGGCTCTCTCCCTCGCCGTCAGGCGGGGGCGGCGGTGGCGGCTCGAGACCCCCCGCGGGCACCAATCGACGCGGGACCACACGCGCGGTGTCGTTCGCGTCCGACTCGCTCATGCACCCTTGCCGACGGGGCGTCGTGCGAGCATTGCGTCCAATGCCGCCTTCAAGCCATGCGTCTCGGTCGTGATGATCCCCCACAGGATGGCATCGTCGAGCCGGAAGTACTCGTGGCGGATGCGATTGCCGATGCTCTTGATCTGTGACCATGGCTCGGCCGCAAAATCCGCGAGCCAGTCGTCAGGAATATGCCGAACCGCCTCCGATATCGTCTGGATCGCGTAGGCGGCTGCTCGGCGCGCAATCGGGTCCGCCTTGAATTGGTCGAGCGTCATGCGCGCCGCCAGCTCGTGCAGAATGGCGATCTCCGCCAGGCAATCCCGAATGGCTACCGTGGGATCTTTGGCCATCACAGGACCCGGATGGCATCCCTCTCAATCCGATCCTTCATCAATGGATGCAACGCGTTCCGCGTCGTGATGGTGACCGGGACGCCCAGAACCCCGGCGATCTCCTCCTCGATTTGCATGAGGCGGAACATGTTCGGCACCTTCGATGCGGGGTTGTAGTCGATGAACAGGTCGAGGTCGCTGTCGGGCCGCTCGGTGCCGCGAGCGCGCGAGCCGAAAATGAATAGCCCGGTCGCGCCGTTCTCCCGGAGAGCAGCGTTATATGTCTTCAGGCGTTCGATCAGGCCAGCTCGGTCCATGCCGGGAATGTTGCCACATAAGGCGAGATAGGGCGAGACTCCCGGAGCGCCCCGAAATCCGAAACGACGCCAAGTCTCCTCCAGGCCGCTTCGGATGGCATCTAGAATTTCTCTTGGCGTCAGATCGGTCATTGCGTGGTTCTTTCGATCATCGCCCACCGGTCGAGCCCGGAAACTCAGGCCGCGATGCCGATGCGCGCCGGTACACCGCGGTTCGATGGCCTGACGACGATCCGGACGCTCTGCCCCAGCGCCGTCAGCGCCTGCATGAGGCGCTCCAGAGAAATCCCCCTCAGCTTGTAGCGCCGAATGGCCGAAAGCTTCGGCTGCGGCATCCCGAGCAGGATCGCGGCCGCGGATTGGGTCAAGCCGCGCGCGGCGAGAATGTCGTTGATCTTCTTCGCCAGCATGGTCTTCGCCGACAGCTCCTCGGCATCCGGGAAACCGAGATCGGCCAGCACGTTGTCGGTGCCGGGTGTCTTGCGCGTGCGAGTCATGTCGCCATTCCTCCGCGGTTCCGCGATCGGGCGCCAGAGCGAATTCCGATGACGAGGAATCCCCCTCACCCTGCCCTCTCCCAGTGGGGGAGAGGGTTGCGAAGGGTTGGCGTGGCGCTAGCCACGCCTTACCCGGTCGGGACGGTTGGGGACGGATCCTCCCGTCCCCAACGTCCGCGCCGGAAGGATCCGGCGCGGACGTCCCCGACGGGTGAGGGGGTGATGCTGTCGCAACGGAAGCTACTCTTGACCTGCCCTCGTCTCGGGTCCACCAATTCTATATCTATATGGATATAAGTGCTCAAACCGCTAGCGAGGCGCTCTCGGCGCCGATCGCGTGATCGAGGCCTTAAATTGCAGGGTCAGGGCCCGCCTAGTGGAACCGGGTGACGCAACGGACTTAAAATCCGTTCGCCCGAAACGGCGATGCGGGTTCGAGTCCCTTGAGCGGGCACCACGGGAGACATTGTCCATGCCGGGACTGTTGAACGGGAAGGTCGCTCTCATCACCGGCGGCGCGCGCGGGATCGGGTTGGCCATCGGTCGCTGCTTTCTTGGCGAAGGCTGCCTGGTGGCGTTTGCCGACATCGAAGCGCCGGCCAAGGACGAGACCGCCTTGTCCCAAGCCTCCGCCCGTTTCGACCGCGTGGATATCTCCAAGGGCGATGCGGTCGAAGCCTGGGTCGACGCCGTCGCCGCCACCTGGGGTCGCCTCGATGTGCTGGTCAACAACGCCGCCCTCAACCTGGTCAAGACCGCAGCCGCTTCCAGCGAGGCCGATTGGGACCGGGTGATGGGTGTGAACCTCAAGGGTGCCTGGCTCGCCGCCAAGCATGCCGTTCCCCATCTCGCCCGCCGGGGCGGCGGCAGCATCATCAATCTCGCCTCCGCCCATGGCACGCGCACCGAGCCGGACAAGTTTCCCTACAACGTCTCCAAGGCCGGCATGCTGGGGTTGACGGTGGCACTCGCGGTCGAGCTGGGCCCGCACAAGATCCGCGTCAATTCCATCGTGCCCGGCATGGTCCGCTCGGTCTTCACCGAAGGCTACATCAAGACCTTCAAAGACCCTGAGGAAGCCTGGCGGCGCATCCTGGGCGAGCACCCCATGGGCCGCATCGCCGAGCCGAAAGACATTGCCGATTGCGCCCTCTTTCTTGCGAGCGACCTCAGCGGCTACATCTCCGGCACGCATATCCACGTCGATGGCGGACGCGAGGCCCAGCTCCATAGCTTTGCCGACATTCAGCGAGAGGCTTGGAAGGGGTAGTGTAGACTGGGGCGGGAAACTTGAGCGTGTTCCGATGGCGTGGACCCCCCCTCTTCTCGTCACCCCCGGACTTGATCCGGGGGTCCATCGTGCGATCGAAAGATGGACCCGCGGATCAAGTCCGCGGGTGACGAGCAGAAAAATGATTCCACGCCATCGGAACGCGCTCTAGCGAATTCCGATCGGCGTTCAGCGCTTTGGCACCACGCATGAGCCAGATCAAGGGGAGGACGTGATGGCGCAGCATTCGAAAGACCGTGGCGATCGCGCATACCTTCTGACGTCGCCCTTGTCGCGGCGCGGCTTCGTCGCCGGCATGGGCGGGCTTGCCGCCACGAGCGTTCTGGGCGGCCCCGCTCTGGCTCAGCAGACCAAGGAGGCGCCGGAGCTGGCGCGCCTGGTGGCCGACGGCAAGCTGCCGCCCTTGGCGGAGCGCTTGCCGAAAAGCCCGCTGGTGATCACACCCTGGGAGCGCCAGGGAGTCTATGGCGGGCAGATCCGCCGCGGGCTTCGAGGCGGCGCCGACCACAACGGCATCCTGCGCATGGTCGGCAATCAGGGGCTGACCCGCTGGAATCTGGAATTCACCGAGGCGGTGCCGAACGTGGCCGAGCGCTGGGAGGTGAGCCCGGACACTTCCGAGTTCACCTTCCACTTGCGCGCCGGCATGCGCTGGTCGGACGGGCATCCCTTCACCGCCGACGACATCCTCTTCGCCTTCGAGGACTGCATCGGCAATGCCGAGCTCTACCGCTCGCCCCCCAGCCCGTTCGTGATCAACGGTCGGCTGTGCAAGGTGGAGAAGCTGAGCGACACCGCAATCAAGCTCAGATTCGCCGGGCCCTACGGCCTCTTGCTGGAGCAGCTGGCGACCCCCTTGGGCCAGCACCCGACGCTCTTCCCCAAGCACTATTGCAGCCAGTTCCACCCGAAATACAATCCCAAGATCCAAGACCCGATGCGCCAAGCGAACGTCACCGATTGGGCGCAGCTCTTTCGGCTCCGCTGCGGCGACATCGAGATGCCACAGCGCTGGGGCAACCCGGAGAAGCCGACCCTCGATCCCTGGCTCGTCGAGGAGCCCTACACCGGCGGCGCCACGCGGGTCACCATGAAGCGCAACCCGTATTTCTGGCAGGTGGATGCGGCGGGCAATCAGCTTCCCTATGTGGAACGCATCCAGTTCACCATCTACCAGGACGTGGAAAGCCTGATGCTGGACGCGATGGCCGGGCGGCTCGACATCCAGGAACGGCATCTGGATACCTTGGCGAACAAGCCGATCCTGGCCGGGGCGGCGTCGAAGGGCGGATTCCGCCTATTTGAGACCATCAACGCCAACAGCCAGCAGATGGTCATCTACCCCAACATCACCCACAAGGACCCGGCCGTTCGCGCCATGCTGGCCAACCGCGAGTTCCGGCAGGCCTTGTCGCTCGGCATCAACCGGGCGGAGGTGATCGACATCGTCTATCTGGGCCAGAGCGAGCCCTGGCAGATCGGGCCGAGGCCGACGCATCCCTGGTATCACGAGCGTCTTGCCCGCCAATTCACCGAGCACAAACCCGCCGAGGCGAATGCGATCCTCGATCGCTTGGGCTATGCCAAGCGCGACAGCCAAAACTTTCGCCTGCGCCCCGACGGCCAGCGGGTGTTCTTCGTCGTCGACGTCATCAACGCGCTCTACCCCGATGAGGTCGACGTGCTCGAGCTGGTGAAGCGGCACTGGGCCGGGATCGGCGTCGACATCAAGATCAACACCATCGAGCGGTCGCTCTTCTACACCCGCGGCGGCAACAACGATCACGACATCGCAGTGTGGCCCGGGCCGGGCGGCCTCGACGTCATGCTGAGCTCGTACCCTTATTTCGCCCAGGATCCCCAGGGCTCGCGCTACGCCATCCCCTGGGCCAACTGGTATGTGAGCGGCGGCAAAGAGGGCCAAGAGCCGCCCGCCGACCAGAAGCGGCGCATGCAGCTCTTCGACCAGGCGCGCTCCACCATCGACATCGGCCGCCGCGGCCAGCTGATGAAGGAGGTGTTCAGCCTCTGCGCCGATGCCTTCGAGACAATCGGCGTGTGCCTGGCCCCGAACCTCTTCGGCATCGCCAGCAACAAGCTCCTGAACGTGCCGGCGCGCATGCCGAACGCCTGGTCCTGGCCCAACCCCGGCCCGTCCCTGCCGCAGCAGTACTTCTTTACGAGCTGAGGGGCGGCGTCGGGGGCAACGCATGCTCCCTCTCCCGCACCGCGGGGTCGGGGCCGCGAAGAGCGGACCGACGGCCTGGGGTGAGGGTCGTTCGACGTCGATGGCTCGAGCGTCATGTCCAATGAGGTGTGGGTGCGGAGGTGAGATCGGCTTCCTTGCAACGGGAGTGGGGGCGAGTCCCCCGGCAGGCACCATCCCGCAATCCGCTTCAACTCCCGACGCCCAATGCGTTCGTGGGTGCGGCGCTGCGCGACCACTTGACGATGCTACGGCATTGCCGTACATACGCTTGTGCATAGCGTCATCGAAACTCGCTCGTTCTTGCGAGACGCCCAGAACGTCGGAATGTCCGAATCGGAACGCGAGGCAATCGTAGCGGCAATCTCGCGAGACCCGAAGAGGGGCGACCTGATGCAGGGCACGGGTGGTGCCCGGAAGATCAGGTTTGCCGGGCGTGGCAAGGGCAAGTCGGGCGGATACCGTGTTGTGACGTTTTATGCGGCCGATGCCATTCCGGTGTTCTTGCTTGCCGTCATCTCGAAAGGCGAGCGCGCCAACTTGTCGAGGGCAGAGCAAAACGCCTTGAGAGTCGAGCTTGCTGGGCTCGTCGATGACTATCGGGCCGGTGCAGCGCGAAGGATCGCAGCGTTCACGCGACTGAGGAGATGAGCATGACTTCGTTGGGCAGGAGATTGATCGGCGCTGCGAAAGAGGCACGTGCGATCGTTCGGGGCGAGGTGGATCCCTCGAAATACCGCGTTCACATTCCAGCCGAGGTCGACGTCAGGCGAATTCGCCGACGTCTCAAGTTGACCCAAGGAGAATTCTCGCGCCGCTTCGGCATTCCGCAAGGGACGCTGCGGGATTGGGAGCAGGGGCGGAGGCGACCGGAGGGCCCGGCCAGGGCCTTTCTGTTGGTCATTCAACACGAACCGAAAGCTGTCGAACGGGCGCTCGCCCAGGCCAACACGTGAGGCGCCCTGTCTGTCGGACTTAAAATCCGTTCGCTGGCAACGGCGGTGGGGGTTCGAGTCCCTCAGTGGGCACCATAGTTGGAGTGCAGACGCTGGCGGGCGCTAGCCTCACTGGAGGTTCAATGGCCGAATGGGTGCTCGAAGTGTTTCCGGCAGGCCTTGTCGCTCGGCATCAACCGGGCGGAAATCATCGACATCGTCTATCTGGGCCAGAGCGAGCCCTGGCAGATCGGGCCGCGGCCGACGCATCCCTGGTATCACGAGCGCCTCGCCCGCCAATACACCGAGCACAAGCCGGAAGAGGCAAACCGGATCCTCGACCGTCTGGGCTACGCCAAGCGCGATAGCCAAAACTTTCGCCTGCGCCCCGACGGCCAGCGGGTGTTCTTCGCCGTCGACGTCATCAACGCGCTCTACCCCGATGAGGTCGACGTGCTCGAGCTGGTGAAGCGGCACTGGACCGGGATCGGCGTCGACATCAAGATCAACACCATCGAGCGGTCGCTCTTCTACACCCGCGGCGGCAACAACGATCACGACATCGCGGTGTGGCCCGGGCCGGGCGGCCTCGACGTCATGTTGAGCTCGTACCCTTATTTCGCCCAGGATCCCCAGGGCTCGCGCTACGCCATCCCCTGGGCCACCTGGTATGTGAGCGGCGGCAAGGACGGCCAAGAGCCGCCCGCCGACCAGAAGCGGCGCATGCAGCTCTTCGACCAGGCGCGCTCCACCATCGACATCGCCCGGCGCGGCCAGCTGATGAAAGAGGTGTTCAACCTCTCAGCCGATGCCTTCGAGACCATCGGCGTGTGCCTGGCCCCGAACCTCTTCGGCATCGCCAGCAACAAGCTCCTGAACGTGCCGGCGCGCATGCCGAACGCCTGGTCCTGGCCCAACCCCGGGGCCCTCGCTGCCGCAGCAGTATTTCTTTACGAGCTGAGGGGGTGGGGGCGCCACTCATACACCCTCTCCCGCCTAGCGGCGAGGGCGGGAGCACGATGACGGCTCTCAACTCCCTCCCCCGACGTCTTCGGCGGGGGAGGGTAGGGGTGGGGGCACACGGATTTGCCGACGGACTTCATGCTGCGAGCTTCTCGATCGCGACATCAGCCCCCGCACCGCGTGGGAGGCGGCGCCGTTTCACGCCGCCGACCTTCGTCCCCGCGTTCTGGGCGGCGTGATCAGCGCGTCCGCCGGAATGCCCCACTCGCGGTAGAGGGTCCAGGCCATTCTCATCGTCAGGGGACGCTTCCTGGTCAGGATGTCGGATGCGCGCTGGCGCGAGCCGAGCAGGCGGCCGAGATCGGCTTGGGTATAGCCGCCGATTTCCATGCTGTAACGGATCGCATCGATCGTATCGGGCGGTTCGATCGGCCAGCGCCTGCGCTCATAGTCCTCGATGATCAATGCGAGAAGATCGAAGCGATCGGCTTCCGGAGTGCCCGGTTTCGGTTCGTCTTCGAAGTACCGCTCGATCTCCTCGAGCGCAGCGTCATAGTCAGCTTCGGAGCGAAGTGGACGGATCATTTTTTTCGCCATGATACGGTCTCCGGATCGATGCGGTCGTAAGCCGCGTGGGTGCCGATGAACTTCACGAGCACCCGGCCGAACGTAAACGATACGTGGACGACCAACCGGTATTTATTGCCGCCGAGATCGAAGATAACCCGGTTGTCGCCCACGAAATCGACGGTGCCGCCGAACTGCCGCTTTATCTCGGCTGGATTTGCCCAATCCGCTCTGGCCGCAATCGCGAGCCACGCACGGATCGGGCCTTCGGCATGCGGCTGACGTGCCCAGAATTCCTTCAGCGTCCGACGGGCAATCACCTGCATGGCGAAGACATATCATGTCACCAATCTGGTGACAACTGTGCCGCCCTCCATGCCGAGCGCCTGGTCCTGGCCCAACCCCGGGCCGTCGCTGCCGCAGCAGTATTTCTTTACGAGCTGAAGGGCGGCGGGGGGGCAACTCATGCTCCCTCTCCCGCACCGCGGGGTCGGGGCCGCGAAGCGGACCGACGGCGGGGTGAGGGTCGTTCGACGCTGATGGCTTCGCCCGATTCTTGCTACGGCCTGCTCCATGATAGATTGCGCCCTGGGGCCCGTTTGGCGGAACCGGCAGTCGCAACCGACTTAAAATCTGTTCGCTGGAAACGGGAATCGAGGTTCGAGTCCTCGTTGTGGGCACCAAGAGCAGAAAGAGACGGCTGCAAATTCTTAGCTGGCTCTGTAGGGTGTTGCTACCTGTGGTTCTGGGATGCCTAAATCCGCACGTTCGGGCCACGAAGCAAAAACGCGAGTCAGGCACGAAATGCCCAATCCCTTCTTCGAGCGTCCAGTCCTCAATTCTCCCTACGGGCCCCCACGGCAGCATTGGGAGCTGGATGCTCAGGGTCAGCCTACGCAAAAGATCATCGAACGCCGGCGACGCGCGGAGTTCATCACGCCAATTCCCAAACCGAGGAAGCGCAAGAGCACGGCCAGCCAGGAGCAGATGGTCTTCGATGAAGGGAAGGGGCTTTCGAGCGCTGCGCAGCAATACGATCCGACCTCGATCATCAACGAGCTACGCCAGCATGTGGATGCGTGGCGGACGTTGCCAAACCCCAGCCAGTGGCAGGTCACCCCTGAGACCGCGCGGCTGCTGCAGCACTGGCGGCATCACAACTTCGCCAGTGTCCGCCCGTTCTTCTGCCAGGTGGAGGCGACGGAAACAGCGATATGGCTGACGGAGGTCGCGCCGCAGTCAAGGTCGGGAAAGCGGATTCTCGATCACTTGGCCAGCGCCAACAAGGACGCCAATCCGGAGCTGGAGCGCCTCGCCTTGAAGCTGGCAACGGGCGCCGGAAAGACCACCGTCATGGCGATGCTGATCGCCTGGCAGACGATCAACGCCGTACGCCGCCCCAACAGCAGCAGATTTTCCCGCGGCTTTCTCGTGGTGGCGCCGGGCCTCACGATCAAAGACCGCCTGCGCGTGCTGCAGCCCAACGATCCCGACAGCTACTACGCCAGCCGCGAGCTGGTTCCGGGCGACATGCTCGACGATGTGAACAGGTCGAAGATCGTCATCACCAATTATCACGCCTTCAAGCTCCGCGAGCGGATTGACCTGTCGAAAGGTGGGCGCTCGCTGCTCCAAGGGCGGGGTGAAGAACTGAACACCCTCGAAACCGAGGGGCAGATGCTGCAGCGGGTGATGCCCGATCTGATGGGCCTGAAGAACATCCTCGTGCTCAATGACGAGGCGCACCATTGCTACCGTGAAAAGTCCGGCGATGACGACGAAGACGATTTGAAAGGTGACGACAGGAAGGAGGCCGAAAAGAACAACGAGGCGGCGCGACTGTGGATTTCCGGTCTGGAAGCGGTCAACCGCAAGCTCGGCCTGTCCCGGGTCATCGACCTGTCTGCGACGCCATTTTTCCTGCGTGGCTCGGGCTATGCGGAGGGCACGCTCTTCCCGTGGACTATGAGCGATTTCTCCCTGATGGACGCGATCGAATGCGGCATCGTGAAATTGCCGCGCGTGCCGGTGGCCGACAACATCCCGGGCGACGAAATGCCGATGTTCCGCAATCTCTGGGAACATATTCGCTCGAAGATGCCGAAGAAGGGCCGCGGCAAGACCAAGATCCTCGATCCGTTGAGCCTGCCACCGCAACTCCAAACCGCTCTCGAAGCTCTCTACGGCCACTATGAGAAGACCTACGATCTCTGGCAGAAGGTTGGCATACGCGTGCCGCCCTGTTTCATCGTGGTCTGCAACAACACGTCCACATCGAAGCTGGTCTACGACTTCATCTCCGGCTTTCATCGGGAGAATGATGACGGCTCGACCACGCTGCAGAACGGCCGTCTCGCCCTGTTTCGCAATTTCGATGAGCATGGGAATCCGCTGGCCCGGCCGAACACATTGCTGATCGACAGCGAACAGCTGGAATCCGGTGAAGCGCTGGATGACAATTTCCGCAGAATGGCTACCGACGAAATCGATCGGTTCCGCCGCGAAATCGTCGAGCGCACCGGCGATCCGCGCCAGGCGGAGAACATCACCGATCAAGATTTGCTGCGGGAAGTCATGAACACCGTCGGCAAGCACGGCCGATTGGGTGGTTTGATCCGCTGCGTGGTCTCCGTCTCGATGCTCACCGAAGGCTGGGACGCCAATACCGTGACCCACGTGCTGGGCGTGCGTGCCTTTGGCACCCAGCTCCTCTGCGAGCAGGTCATCGGTCGCGCTCTCCGGCGTCAATCATACGATCTCAACGATGACGGTCTCTTCAACGTCGAATATGCTGACGTTCTGGGCATTCCGTTCGACTTCACCGCCAAGCCGGTTGTCGCACCTCCCCAACCGCCGCGCGAAACCGTTCAGGTCAAGGCCGTGCGGCCCGACCGCGACGCTTTGGAGATCCGGTTCCCGCGTGTCGAAGGCTACCGCATCGAATTGCCCAACGAGCGTCTGACCGCCGCGTTCAACGAGGACTCCGTGCTCGAACTGAACCCGGACCTGGTCGGTGCTTCGGAGACGCAGAATTCGGGAATCATCGGTGAAAGGGTTGACCTCAATTTGGTGCACACGGGCGACGTTCGGTCATCGCAGATTCTATATGAGCTGGCGTCGCACCTTGTCCTTACCAAATGGCGCGACCCCGGCGAGGATCCGAAGCTCTACCTGTTTGGGCAGCTAAAGCGCGTCGCCAAGCAATGGCTCGACGGCTATCTCGTCTGTACAGGCGGTACATATCCCGCGCAGCTCAGATACAAGATGCTCGCCGACATGGCATGCGAGCGCATCACCGCCGGAATAACCCGCGCCTTCGTGGAAGGGCGACCGATCAAGGCCGTGCTCGATCCGTACAATCCCACCGGCTCCACCGCCTACGTCAACTTCAATACCTCCAAGACCGACCGCTGGGAAACCGATCCTCGCCGCAGTCACATCAACTGGGTCGTGCTCGACAGCGATTGGGAGGCAGAGTTCTGCCGCGTCGCGGAAGCACACCCGCGCGTCCGGGCCTACGTCAAGAACCACAACCTCGGCTTTGAGGTTCCCTATCGATACGGCTCCGAGATGCGCCGATATCGACCCGACTTCATTGTGCTGGTCGATGACGGGCATGGTGACAAAGACCTTTTGCATCTGGTCGTCGAGATCAAAGGCTACCGGCGCGAGGACGCAAAGGAGAAGAAGTCCACCATGGACTCCTATTGGGTGCCCGGTGTGAACCACCAAGGCACGCATGGCCGTTGGGCGTTTGCCGAATTTGCCGAGGTGTACCGGATCGAAGCCGATTTCAAGGCGAAAATTGCCAGCGAATTTGGAAAAATGATCGGCGCCGTCGGCGCTCAGCCAGTGGATCAGGAAGCCTAGCCATGGCCAAGAAGCCAGCCGCCGGTAAGACCGTCGAGGCGCTCAAGCACGACGAGGCCAAGCGCAAGAACATCCCGACGGCGGAGTACCAATCGGTCCTACAAAAGGAGCAGGAGAATCCTGTCCGCATCGCCTATGAGCGGCGCAACCGAGACCTCGATCCTCAGTTCGTTTGGCGAGGCAAGGATGAGAAGGACTGGAGCGACCTCGTCGTTCACGCCCCGCCGCTCTACATTCAGGAAAAAGTCCACCCCAAGGTGCTGATCGACGACCTGCTGCGCCAGACGAAGGAGCGTGCGCACGAGTCCGGCGAACTCACCCCGGATTTGTTCGCGGACTTCAACGGCATCCCGAAGGATGTGGATAAGACTGAGTTCTATCAACACGACCAGAATTGGTCGAACCGCATGATCCTCGGCGACTCCCTGCAGGTAATGGCGAGCCTTGCCGAGCGCGAGGGCCTGCGAGGTAAGGTGCAGTGCATCTATCTCGATCCGCCATACGGCATTAAGTTCAACAGCAATTTCCAGTGGTCAACGACCAGCCGGGACGTGAAGGACGGCAATTTTAGCCACATCACCCGCGAACCGGAGCAGGTCAAAGCCTTCCGCGACACGTGGCGCGACGGCATCCACAGCTACCTCACCTACCTCCGCGACCGCTTCACCGTCGCTCGTGACCTACTCACTGAGTCGGGCTCCATCTTCGTGCAGATTGGTGCTGAAAACGTCCACCGCGTGCGGGCCGTCATGGATGAGGTGTTTGGAGACAGCAACCATATTGCGACCATCAGTTTCCAAAAAACGGGCTCGACCGATCAGTCACTTGTGCCGCAAACGGTGGACTATCTTCTCGTCTTCGCGAAGGGCATTGAGAACGTCAAATATCGGCAGCTCTACCTGGAAAGGGCTCGTGGAACTCTTGCCCTGGAAAGGTATGACACGGTTTTGGAGGACGACGGTTCAATTCGACCGATCACGCGAGATGAAGTGGCGAAAAACGAACTCGTGGGGAAGGGTTTTCGTGCCCAACTGACTTCACTTACAAGTGCTCGGCCTGCCGGCGAAGGGGACTTACGTGAGTTTACCTTTAACGGCATCTCATACTCACCTGGTGCGGGCACGTTCAAGAGTGATCTTGAAGGATTGCGCCGCCTTGCAGCCGCGGGACGTGCTCGACCCGCCGGTCGCACGCTCCGCTACCTTCGTCGCGTCGATGATTTTCCGGTCGTGCCGATAAATGACCGATGGGAGTCTGTGCAGCTTGGAACTGGATTAACCTATGTCGTGCAAACGAGCACCAAGGTCATTGAGCGTTGCATCCTCATGGCAACCGACCCCGGCGACCTCGTGCTCGACCCGACCTGCGGTTCTGGTACCACCGCCACTGTGGCAGAGCAATGGGGCCGCCGCTGGATCACGATTGACACCTCGCGGGTGGCGTTGGCGCTGGCGCGCGCTCGAATCATGGGTGCACGCTATCCATTTTATCTACTAGCTGATTCCCGCGAGGGTCAGATCAAGGAAGCCGAAGTCATTCGTACCGCGCCGTCCTCACAGGTGGTACGTGGCAACATCCGTCACGGCTTCGTCTACGAGCGCGTGCCGCATATCACCCTTAAGTCGATCACCAACAACGCTGAGATTGACGTCATCTGGGGAACTTGGCAGGTGGAGTTGGGGCCGTTGCGTGAAAAGCTGAACGTCGCACTCAAGCAGCGGTGGCAGGAATGGGAAATCCCCCACGATGGCGACGCCAAATGGTCCGCTTCTGCAAAGAAGCTGCACGCTGATTGGTGGCAAGCGCGCGTCGGCAGGCAAAAGGAGATCGACGCTTCGATCACTGCCAAGGCGGACTTCGAATACCTCTATGATAGACCCTACGAGGATCGGAGAAAGGTGCGAGTAGCTGGACCGTTCACGGTCGAGAGCCTATCACCGCATCGCGTACTTGGGGTTGATGAGAACGACGAGTTAATCGATGGCCTGGCTGATCCCGGCAACGACTACGGCGCCAAGCAGAGCTTTCCTCAAATGATCCTCGAAAATCTCAAGACCTCAGGCGTCCAGCAGGCGCACAAGGAAGACCGGATCACTTTCACCGCACTCACCCCTTGGCCGGGCGAGCTAGTGTGTGCCGAAGGCCGCTACATTGAGGGCGACGCGGAGAAACGCGCCGCTATCTTCATCGGCCCGGAGTTTGGCACCGTCACACGCCCCGACTTGGTGGCTACCGCCCGCGAAGCGGGCGATGCGAATTTCGACGTTCTGATCGCCTGCGCATTCAACTACGAGGCCCACGCAACCGAATTCAGCAAGCTTGGCCGCATACCCGTGCTTAAGGCACGGATGAACGCTGATTTGCACATGGCTGAAGACCTCAAGAACACCGGCAAGGGCAACCTCTTTGTCATTTTCGGAGAGCCGGACATCACGATCCTGCCCGCCGACGGCGGCAAGCTGCGGGTGAAGGTCAACGGCGTTGATGTCTTCCACCCCAATACCGGAGAGGTCCGTAGCGATGGGCCGGATGGGATCGCCTGCTGGTTCATCGACACCGACTACAACGAGGAGAGCTTCTTCGTTCGCCATGCTTATTTCCTGGGCGCGAACGATCCTTATGGTGCGCTCAAGACCACACTTAAGGCCGAGATCGATCAAGAAGCCTGGGCCACACTCAACAGCGATACCTCTCGCGCCTTCGACAAGCCCAAATCGGGGCGCATTGCCGTCAAGGTGATCAACCACCTTGGCGATGAGGTAATGAAGGTATTCGCGGTCAAATAGCCCATATCCTTCTGTCTACCAATGCAACGCCGTCGGCGGCGAGCGCCCAGCCGCGCCAGCGACATCCGATGCCGCCTTTGGGACGGTAGAGAGCGCAGCCTATGCCGACACCGGATAGCGGATGACCGGTGTCGCTGCTTTGCTGCCGGAAGGTTTCACCACAATGTCGATCTCGCAGCCCAAGCGGCTCAGCACACGCATGATGCGATCCACCGACACATCGCGAAATTGCCCTTTGAGCACCCGTGAAACGTCGGGCTGGCTGAACCCGGTCAGGCGGGCGACATCGGTTTGAGTCAGCTTCCGTCCGCGGATGATGTCGTGCATCCGGCTGACGAGTTGGGCCTTCAACAGATGCGTGTCGGGGTCGGCATAGCCGAGGTCAGCGAAAAGATTGCCGCTGCCGCGCCGGATTGTCGCTCCAGCATGCTTTTTCACTTCTTCTCCACCTCCTTGCGGGCCTTGTAATCTTGCTCAGCGATTTTCAATCGCCGCTTTGACCAAACGCTCGCATGCGGCCAGACCCTGTTCGAAGGTGATCATCTCATCTGGGGCGGCGAACGAAACCTGCGGCACGAAATCCGCATACTCCTTCGCCCATAGCGCGTCGCCGCGCAAGCGATCAAGCATCCCCTCGAGGCGGGCGGCAATGTCTGGCGGAACCTCATTGCCAGCGCGGACGCTATCGGCATCCGCCACTCGACGGGCGAGGTCCGCAAAGCCTGGCGCTCCCATGGCGCGCGCCTCTAGCGCCGCGAGGTCGTGGATATGGCGGACGACAGTCGGGTCGTCATCTTGTGTCCCGCGCTTGCGCGTGTAGACGCGCCAAGCCAATGCGCTGAGCTTGTCAGCCGCCGTTTCGATCGGATCGACGCAAGCGAGGCTTGGCACCTCGGCCGGACTATTCTGGGCTTCGGCAATGAGGGAGCTGATAGGGCGGTCAATCGATGCAAGCAACGCCGGCCGAAGCGTCATCTCCAGTTTGATGTGAGGGCGAAATCCTTGCACCGCGCCGAATTGCGCCGGGTAGGCCAGATCGACCGAAAAGAACAGGCTGCTATTGCCAACGAGTGGTTTGCCGAGCTGTTCGAAGCCGGCGCCAGCGAGAGATTTGAGAATCTTGTCACGAAAGGAACTGCGCTCCCGACCCTCCTGTGCGCGGCTTGCAGCCGCGGGCATCGCCACCTTGAAATCAATGTCCTCGGAGAAGCGCTCGATCAGTCCCCAACCTTTTGAGAGGGAAGTCCCACCGGAGAACGCGGGCACGGCGCCGCCATGATTCATCGCAGCGATGACGCCAAGCGCCTGTACGACGTGCCAGTCCTTTTCGATCAAGCCTTCATCGATGGCGCGCTCGGCCGCGAGTTTTTCAACGAGGCGCCGGTCCAGCACGCTCGAAGCTCAGATAGGTTCCGTTGTAGCCGATGCGTCGGCGTACACGCCGCCCGACGGCAACGGTGCGTCCCGAGGAAACTTGCGTCGTAAGGCCCGCTGTATTCGCTTGTTCAAGGCGCGTTGGGCTCGTATCGATTCCAAGCCGTCCCAGAGCTTCGTTTCCGAGCGCGCGTAGACCTTTCACAGGCGTAGGCTTGCCACTGAAGGGCGACGGTGAGGCGCGGGTATAGAGCCCGTAGCCAAGTTTCACGAGCCGGCCCTTGCGAACGAGACCGCGCAGCGCCCGGCCCACTTGGTCGTAACCGCCAAGGTCCCGGAAGTCGTCGCGCAGAAACACATCGCCCCGCTTGCGGGCAATTCGCTGAGCTACACGGGATTCCAAGTTTTCAGGCTTCATGGTTCCATCTCTGTCAAGATACGACATTGGAAGACGAATTTCAATGGAATATCAATTTACTATCTATACCGCTGATTCAGAACGAAAGCGTTCGCACCGTGCTTGTCAAAATACGACATGACGCGAGCCGGCTTTTCTCATCCGCGGAAGCGTAGACACCCCTACCAATGCAGCGCCATCGGCGCCGCCCAGCCCAAGACGGCGAAAGCCGCACCGACCAGCCCCAAGCCACCGGCGGCAAATGCGAGCCACAAGGCGCCGGTGATGACGGCGGCCGAGGCCAGCACGATGCCGAGCTGGAACGCGCTGGAGCCGATCTCGAAATTGTGGTCGGCGGCGAGTGCCTTGTCGCGCAAGGCTTCGGCCTGCTTGGCGCGGTCCGCCAGCTCCTTCCTTCCTTCGCCGGTCGCGGGCTCGCTGTCGGTGCGGGCGATCGTCAAGGGCGTGATACGGCGTTTATACCGAGTTTATCCATTTATACCTGGAATCAAGTATAACCGTATATAAATGGGTACACATGCTCGCGCTGGCCAATGCCGGCGTTCAGCGACCTCCTACCAATGCGGCGCACGTCTTTGCCCAGCCGCGCCAGCGACATCCGATGCCGCCTTTGGGACGGTAGAGAGCGCAGCCTATGCCGGCACCGGATAGCGGATGACCGGTGTCGCTGCTTTGCTGCCGGAAGGTTTCACCACAATGTCGATCTCGCAGCCTAAGCGGCTCAGCACACGCATGATGCGATCGACCGACACATCGCGAAATTGCCCTTTGAGCACACGTGAAACGTCAGGCTGGCTGAACCCTGTCAGGCGGGCGACTTCGGTTTGAGTCAGCTTCCGTCCGCGGATGATGTCGTGCATCCGGCTGACGAGCTGGGCCTTCAACAGATGCGTGTCGGGGTCGGCATAGCCGAGGTCGGCGAAAAGATTGCCGCTGCCGCGCCGGATGGTCGCTTCAGCATTCTTCTTCATTTCTTTTTCGCCTCCTTGCGGGCCTTGCAATCCTGCTCGGCGATCTTCAAGCGCCGCTCGATGAGTGAGAGATCCTCCTTGGGCGTCTTGATGCCTTTCCGCGACTTCTTCTGAAAGGCATGCAGCACGTAAATCGCCCGGTCGAACCTGACCGTATAAACGGCGCGGTAAGCATCGCCACGATGATCTTCGACGATCTCGATCACTCCGGCCCCGCCGAATCCCTTGAGCGGCTTGGCCTGGTCGGACATGCCGCCGATCTGCGCCTGGTACAAGGCGAAGCCCATCACATCCTGAACCGGGTCAGGAAACCTCCGATAGTCCTTGTAGCTCGAACCGATCCATTCAACGGGCTTCACTTATCCCGCACGAAGGGTATTATGGTGTTTTCACCATAAACGTCAAGCCGAATCCGCGAAAGCTCTTAATTTCCATCGAGCTGGAGGGCGCTGGAGCCGATCTCGAAATTGTGGTCGGCGGCGAGGGCCCGGTGGCACTCCGCATCGACGCGCGCCGGCAATCATCCTCGTTTCGACACCCCACCGCCCTAGGATCGGCTTAATCGGGCGGCACCCTCCGCTCACGCTTCGATGTGGTCGCTCCCCTCATCAGGGAGCGCCGGGCGACAGGGAGGTACCGGGAATGCGTCACCTAGCGCTTGTTGCCATCCTCTTGGGAGTGGCGCTGACGGCCAACGCGCAGCAACCGCTGCCGACGCCAGAACAAGTTCAAGCGGCCGCTCAGGCCATCAAGGCTCTGCAGACGGCGCCCTCGACGGCGCTACCCTCGGCAGGGACTCCGAACGCCTCGCCCGAAGCGCTCTCGGCCAACGTCATGGGGGTGGCCACGCTCGCAAATTCCGCTGGAACCTACGGCTGGAATTATTTCGATAGCTGGTATTGCGGCGGCGCCGCCAGCTCTCACGGAAGCGTCTACTACATGGTCTTCACCGATGGTTCGATCATCTATTCATCGGACCCCGGCGAGGCAGCGATGTTTGCCTCGGCTTGCGCCGCAAGATCGTCGGTCTCCGTCCACGTCACCAGCATCAGCGGCAACGCCTTCGGCTGGGACGAGGCCAATTTCGCTCCGCGATGAGCAAGCGAATCCCCCAACGGTCTAAACCATCGCCACCCCTACCAATGCAGCGCCGTCGGCGCCGCCCAGCCGATGACGGCGAAGGCCGCGCCTAACAACCCCAATCCGCCGGCGGCGGCCACGAGCCACATGGCGCCGGTGATGACGGCGGCCGATGCCAGCACGATGCCGAGCTGGAGGGCGCTGGAGCCGATCTCGAAATTGTGGTCGGCGGCGAGCGCCTTGTCGCGCAAGGCCTCGGCCTTCTTGGCGCGGTCCGCCAGCTCCTTCCTGCCTTCGCCGGTCGCAGGCTCGCTGTCGTAACGGGCGATCGTCGCCGCCCACGCCTCCATCCGCTTCTTGAACTGCGCCAGGCGCTCGGCGTCCAGGCCCTGGGCCTCCAGCTCGAGGGTTTCGGCGGCGGTCCGGAGCACGGTCTGGCGCACGGTCTTCGCCTGGAAGAAGGCCCAGAGGTTGGAGGCGTCGATATTGGCGTTCAAGGCCACCTGCTTGGCGTTGCCGCCGCCGGTCTCGGATATGGCCAGGAACGCCGCCAGGATCGCAATCAGGATGGCGATCTTCTTGTTGTGGCCCCCGGTCTCCGCAATCGCCTCGCTGGTTTCTTCCGGCTTCATCGGTGGTGGCTCCCTGTTCCGTGATCGAGCGCGTCTTGTTTGGCATTTTTGCGCGGGCGGGCGCAATGAGCGGGTGGGATGGCCTGTCTTGTGGCGGAAAACGGCCGCGACCATAGGCGAAAATCCCCCACACTCTCTTGCTGCATCGGCGGCCATTCGCCGGCACGGTCTTCGGGGTGCGCTGCTCGGGCCGCGGCAGCGTCGCCTAATGCTGAGATTCCGACGGTGACGCACCCCGTCCCGACGTCCCCGAGCCTAGCTCTCCTGGAGCGGGACAGGGCGATGGCAAGACCCCCTCACCCTGACCGTCGGTCCGCTCTTCGCGGCCCCGACCCCACGGAGGACGCGGGCGAGGGGACCGGATTGCGAGGGGGGGGCAAATGACGGCAACGAGATTACCGCAGAGCGCGCGGAGGGCACACGAGAGGGCGCGGAGGGCATGAATTTAGGCGCGCGCCCGCGCAAGAATCATCTCTGCGTCCTCCGCGTAACCTCTGCATCCTCCGCGGTGAACTCTGCTTTCAATCGTCATGCGCGGGCTTGGTCCGCGCATCCACGTGGTGCCGCGGCTCGATCGAAGACGTGGATCACCGGGCCAAGCCCGGTGATGACGATAGGAGGCATGGGAGAGGGGACCGGATTGCGTGGGATGGAGCCAATGACGGCAACGAAAATTACCGCAAAGAACGCAGAGGACACGCGAGAGGGCGCTGAGGGCATGAGTTTAGGCGCGCCCTGCGCAAGAATCATCTCAGCGTCCTCTGCGCAGTCTCAGCGTCCTCTGCGGTTGATTCCTATTTGATCCTAGCCTTGCCTGAAGCCCTCGGAAACTTGCTACCATGCCGGGCGGGACGGCATTTGCGGGAGAGCGGGGATGGACGAGGTTCTGACGCGGATCGAGGCGGCGATTGCCTCCTGGCATGGGATCGCCGTGCCCAATGAGGCGGCGCGGCGCATGGCGGGCGAGCTCGCCGATAGCATCCGGGCGTTCGAGCGGCTGCGCGGTACGCTCCAATTCGAGGACGAGCCCTCGAGCTTCGAGGCGGCCCTCCAGGCGACGAAGGAGCAGCCGCCCAAGAAACGCGCCGCGAAGACGAGCGCCGCCCCGAAGCGCAGGGCGCCAAGGCGCGCAGCCCCGAAACGCAAGACCGGGAGGCGCGGGCGATGAGCGACCTCGCCGATCTCACCCTGGTTGAAGCCGCCGATGCGGTGCGCAAGAAGAAGGCGAGCGCGGTCGAGCTGTTAGATGCCTGCTTTGCCAATATCGAGCGGGCGAACAAACAGGTGAACGCCACCATCTGGCTCGACTATGAGGGTGCCAAGAAAGCCGCGCGCCGGGCCGATCAGGCGGTGAAAAGGAAGGCGAAGCTGGGGCGCCTCCATGGCGTGCCCATGGCGCACAAGGACATGTATTACCAGAAGGGCAAGCCCTGCACCTCAGGCTCGAAGATCCGCAAGGACTTCGTGCCGGGATACACCGCGACCGTGATCCAGCGCATGGCGGATGAGGGTGCGTTCACCTTCGGCGGCCTCAACATGGCGGAGTTCGCCCAGAACCCGACCGGGCATAACTGGCATTACGGCAACTGCAACAACCCGTGGAACCTGCCCTATATCACCGGCGGCTCGTCTTCGGGCTCCGGCGCCGCGCTCGCCTGCCGCATGACCTATGCGGCCTTGGGCTCGGATACCGGCGGCTCGGTCCGGCTGCCGGCCGCCGCCTGCGGGGTCACCGGCTTGAAGCCGACGCAGACCCGCGTCAGCCGCTACGGCGTCATGCCGCTCTCCTTCTCCGCCGACAATGTCGGGCCCTTGGCGCGCACCGCCCGGGATTGCGCGCGCATCATGAGCATCATCGCCGGTGCCGATCCCCTGGACCCGACCTCATCCAAAGAGAAGGTGCCGAACTACGAGGCCGCGCTTGATGGCAAATTGCGGGGCTTGCGCATCGGCGTGCCGGAGACGCATTTCCTCGACGGCGTCGATGCGCCGGTCATGAAGGCCTTGGAGGAGGCCTGCAAGGTCCTGGCCGCGCGCGGCGCCAGGGTCGAGCGCATGCGCCTGCCGATGATCGATGCGGTGCTGGCCTATGCCGGCATCGTGTCCAGGGTGGAAGCTGCCGCCATCCATGCCCAGTGGATGCGGGACCATGCCCAGGATTACGCCGTGCATTTGAGCGCGAGGCTCTATGGCAGCTACGCCATCCCCGGCGCCTATTACGTGGAGGCCCTCGCCCGCCGGGGACCGATTCTCAGGGCGTTTGCCAAGGAGGTCTTCGCCAAGGTCGACGTGCTGGCCACCCCCACCATCCGCACCTGCTTGCCCACTCTGGCCGAGACCGACGTCGATCGCGGGCCGCCCGGCACCGAAGCGAAGTTCATGGCGGTCGCCGCCAACACCAGGGCGTTCAACTATCTAGGCCTGCCGGCCGTCAGCTTGAATTGCGGCTTCGATCAGAGAGGCCTGCCCATCGGCCTGCAGCTCGCCGGCCGCCCCTTCGCCGAAGCCCGCGTGCTGCAAGTGGCCGATGCCTATCAGCGAGAAACCGCCTGGCACACAAACCGCCCACCGGTCTTGAAGGGGCGGTGACGCAAGACCCTCACCCGCCTCCCCTTCGCCAAGCTCAGGGTCGGCACCCTCTCCCGCACCGCGCACGGGTGTCCGGGGAAAGTCATGCATAGCTGAAGGTTCCCTGGTTGGGGGAGGCGGTTGGTTGTCGGCGGTTGGGATTAAGCGGGGGCGGTTTGTCGATTTTGGCGAGGGGTTTGCGAACGAAGAGGCAGGAGCCG